>JAJBTS010000434.1 GCA_020860885.1 Bacteroidales bacterium | reverse complement strand
ACACGTATTTTACTTTAAGTTATATATATAAATCATGAAAAATTAATTTATCTTATTATTTTTTCTGTTGTTTTGCTCTTTAGGCGCTTTAGCACAAAGCAATACAACTGTTACCGTGAAAGTGAACCAGGCGGATGCACTGGAGCTGGATGCAACAGGCGAACCTGCCCAGGTAGGTGATGTAAGCAAGTTTGAACTCACAGGAGGTACACCTCCTTACTCGGACTATACATGGACACAAGTAAGCCAGGAAGGAAAAACCCATGAAGTATCGGTACAGGATGCAAACAATTGCACTGTTTCTATTTTTGTGAACGTAGAAGGATTTTCAGATATTCCTAATCTTGAATTTGAACAAAAGAATCCATACCCTAATCCGGCAACGGATATCGTAAATATACCTATGCCTGCAGGTGAAGAAAAAGCGGTGGTATTGATTATTAATGCCGATGGCCGAGTATTATATAAAAATACTGTAGAAACGATTCTGGATACTTATCCATTAACATTATCATCCTGTGAACCCGGAAAGATACTTTATACAAGTTGTGGGTAATGAAACAAAAACATATTCAATCATTAAAAAGTAACATCCTATCATGAAAAAAATAGTATACTCATTATTATTTGTATTCGTTGTTTCATTCAGCTTAACAACCTATGCACAAACCATAGTGAATCTTGCAGCCAATGATTCACTCATTATTAACCTGGAAGGCCGCAAACAAGGAGATATCGAGTGGCAGAGAAGCACCGGCGGAAACTGGCTTCCTCTTACCGCAGGAAGAAATTCCGAAACTTTCCGCTATAAAGTTACCGCTCCTACCTACTTTCGCTCGGTAGTAAAAGATGGAACTTGTAATCCTGTCGTTTCAGATACCATCCAGGCAAATATCAACCTGAGCTATTCAGTAAAAGGTGGTCATGGGTATGTAGAATCGGAACCGTATGTCTCTACTTCCGGAATAACCATGAGGGAAAAAGGAACTTTGTCTTCCTGGACAAATACTGCCAGTAAAGCAGTATGGTATCTGTACCAAAAACCGGGAACCTACGCTGTAAGCTTCAATATGTCCGGATCCAGAAACAGAGTGTATGATTTTGAGATGAAAACAACCCGCAGCGATGAGCCGGAAAATATAGAAGAAGACAAAAAATTTGAACCGGAAATATTTAATTTCACTTATACAGGAACAGGAAGTACAGAAACCCATCCTGTTTTTATAATCACAATTCCCGAAACGGGTTATTACCGCTATGAGTTAAACGGAAAGTCTGCAACTATGTCAGGACTGACTATCAACGAATTACAATTCGATACAGCAAGAGAACCCGGACAGGTAGTTCCCGACACACATGCAACAACTTATCTTTCATCTCCTTCAGTACATCTTAACTTCAGTACTACAGCCAGTACAACCAAAGAATACGATTGGATGTATCAGGAAATATTGGTTCCGGAAGGATTAGATCCTGTAGCTACTTATTGGGAGTCATTAGGTTTCTTTGCTGGTTACATGGGTATTCAAGCCAATAGTGCAACCGAAAGAAGAGTATTATTCTCTGTCTGGGATGCACTGGATAAAGACCACAATCCCAACTTGCCTACGGAAGTATTGGTAACTTTGGTAGATAAAGGAGAAAATGTACAGGCAAACGCTTTCGGTAACGAAGGAACAGGTGGGCAATCTTACGTAGGTACTAACAATCCTAACACCTGGAAAACAGGTACCCCGGTTAAATTTTTAATGAATGCACGCCGCGACGGACAAATTACCTATGAAGGAGAAACTCTTTATAATAGTAATGGTACTGTAGCTATAAAAGCCGGAGATATTATCAAACATACAATCATTTCTGCCTGGTACGACGCCAACGACGGACAAGGATGGAAATACATCGCATCCTGGAGAGGAAAAAGATTTGCCGGAGCTAGAGATATGTTCGACGGTTTTTACTCCTTCCTCGAAAATTTCGGATATTCTAACGGACAAATGAATCGCAGAGGTTATTATTACAATGCGTTCGGTAGAGAATTAACAACCGGGAAATGGCAGAACTTCAACCGGGTTACTTTTTCAAATACGGATGGAAGCACTGGGCAAAGAGTAGACTACGGCCAGGGAATAGACGACATTCACCCAGATAAATTTTTCATGCATTCGGGAGGTTATGGCCAAACAGAAAAAACAGGCACCAGCGCTACTTTGCCTTTGTTAAATCCGGATACAGTGCAAGCTATTCAGGATCTGGATTTAGCTGTTTTTACTGCCCGCGTAGATGCTGCAATCGAAAGAGAAAATTACCTGAATAACCTGCAGTATTTCGATAAAACAGGATGGAGTGTCGTAAGCTTCTCTTCCGAGCAAGTAGGAAGTGAACCCAACGGCAATGGTAGAGCCAACCTGATCATTGATGGAAACGACGATACATACTGGCATTCTCAGTGGACCGGAAGTGGTTCTTCTTTCCCGCATTGGTTTGTAGTAGATATGGCCCAGGCCAAAACAGTGAAAGGGTTTAGAATCGTACCCAGTGGAGGAACTTCCCGTTATCCTAAAGATATAAAAATAGAAGTTAGCAACAGCCCCGATAGCGGTTGGGCCGAAGTTTGGTCCGGACAAGCTCCTTTATCTCCGGAACTGATTGAATTAAGCTCTCCGGCTGAAGGATACCGGTATTTCAAACTGTCTATCTTAAATGGATATTCGGACGGAGCACATACCCGTATCGGTGAAATCTATGTATTCTAAGAAATAACAGATTACAAGAACCATATACATTCAAAATATAAGGAATGGGTAAACTCTAGCAAGGTTTACCCATTTTTTATGGAGCATTTAAAAACTTTCCATCCCTAAATTTCTCAAAATATATACGTCCATATCCGGTTGATTTTATTTAACAATTACTTGCTTTTCGCCCGATTGTATAGTATCTTTACAGTCACCAATAACAGTTATCAGTCACCAGTAAACAGTGATTTATAACAGGTGAATTAAATATTTTCGCACGTCCCATTTTTTTAAATGCGACCGCGATTTGAAAAAATGAGACGTGCGAAAATTTACAAATTACTAATCGAAACAAAACTATGGCAAGACCTTACAAACAAGGAATCGACTACTTTCCTATCGACACAGATTTCTTTACCAACCGTAAAGTCAGGAGAATCATAAAACAATGCGGCGCTGAATCTATTGCTGTATTAATGGCTTTGATGTGTATAATCTACAAAGAAAAAGGATATTATACCCTTGCAGATGAAGACCTGGTATTCGATCTGTCCGATAGTACCGGAGTGGAAGAAGGACAAGTCAGGGCGGTTATTGAAAAAGCCGTAGAGACGGGCTTCTTCGATAAGGGATTGTATCAGGCAAAGTCTGTTCTTTCTTCTGTAGATATTCAGAAACAATACCTGCTTATCGTACAAAAAAGGAAATCTCCGGAATTGATTTCGGAGTATAGCTTATTGGAAGAAAAGAATAAAGAAGAGGATAAAACCGCATTTGAAGGAAGAAATGTATCCGATGATGTAGTTAATGACGTCAATAACCCGGTTAATGTAGTTGATAATCCACAAATAGAAATAGAAAAGGAAAAAGAAAGAAAAATAGAAAAAGAAACTATCCTCCCAACCCCCTTACCAGAAGTTCCTCCTGAAAGTCGGATACTTCAACAAGGGGGTGACCGGAAGAATGATTTAAATACTTATAATTCTTTAATAGAAGAATTGTATTATAACTTACTAATAGACAGTGAATATATAGCAGGAGGAGAAGAAGTAGAGACGCAAGATTTTGCGTCTTTATCATCCCGTGAAATTCCAGTTCTTTCAACTGCTGGTCAATCACACGCAAACAGGTATTGGAAGCTATTTTCAACGGATTATTTGATTGATTTACCAAATAAACACCCGACATAATGGGCAAAGACGCAAGATTTTGCGTATCCACGATGATGATACGTGGACAGGAAAAAAGACACAAGATTTTGCGTCTTAATGTACACGCTGCATCATAAAGACGCAAGATTTTGCGTCTCTACTTTTGGGCTTCAACAACAAAACTTTTCAAGTTTTTTAAACCATTCAGTTTTTATTCTATCCAAATATCGATATAATTATTTCCTTTTTTATTGTATATTTGTAAGTTACTTTATACTAACAGGCATATTAATCTATGATTTAAGAAACTATATTAATAACAC
>JAJBTS010000338.1 GCA_020860885.1 Bacteroidales bacterium | reverse complement strand
GCTTTGCTTCATCTAATCAGGTAATGGGTGTGCGTAAAACAACTGATTTTTTGGAAAAAGCTACGTGGTGGTTGGCCGGTTCATTGGTTGTTTTAGCTGTTCTTGCTACTTTGTTTTTACCACGTCAGGCAACAAACCAGGATTCTATTCTGCATGATCAGATCATGGAATCTATGCCACCTCAGGATATGAATACGGTAGCTCCTTTTGAAGATGCTATTCAGGAAGGCGCTCCTGTTCAGAATGAAACTCCTGCGCCTGCGGAAGCTCCTGCACCAACAGAATAACAATCCATAATATACGTGTGATTTAGAAACGTCCTGAATATTTCAGGACGTTTTTTTATTGGGAAAGTTTCATACTTAGCTGAATTCTTTTTCTTTCCGGGTCTATGCTTAGAACTTTTACCTGAACATGCTGATGGATGGAAACAACTTCGGTCGGGTCGGAAACAAAACGATCGGCCAGATTGGAAATATGCACCAATCCTTTTTCTTTAATGCCTATATCTACGAAACATCCGAAATTTGTAATATTGCTGACAATCCCGGGGAGTATTTGTCCTTCTCTCAGGTCGTTGATAGTTCTTACATTCGGATCGAATTCAAAAACTTTTATTCCTTTCCTCGGATCGCGTCCGGGTTTATCCAACTCTTCCATAATATCCACAAGGGTAGGCATACCGGTTTTGTCGTTAATATAATGAGTAAGCTCTATTTTATTTCTTAATTCTTTTTGTTCTATCAGGTCTTTTACTTCACATTTCAGATCTTTCGCCATTTTCTCAACGATATAGTAGCTTTCGGGATGTACAGCTGAATTATCCAAAGGATTTGCTGCATCGGGAATCCGTAAGAAACCTGCCGCCTGTTCGTACGCTTTCTCTCCGAGGCGGGGAACTTTTAATAATTCTTTCCTTGCAGAGAAAGGTCCTTTTTGTGTCCTGTATTCAACAATATTTTTAGCCAGTGACGGGCCTAGTCCGGAAACGTATGTCAATAAGTGTATGCTGGCTGTATTCAGGTTTATGCCGACCAGGTTGACACAGTTTTCCACCGTCTGGTCCAGTGATTTTTTCAATTCCGTTTGATTTACGTCGTGCTGATATTGTCCTACACCAATGGATTTGGGTTCTATTTTTACCAGTTCAGCCAAGGGATCCATCAAACGCCTTCCGATACTTATGGCACCTCTTACCGTTACATCGTATTGGGGAAACTCTTCCCGGGCAATTTTGGAAGCCGAATAAACGGAAGCTCCGTCTTCACTGACTACAAAGACCTGCAGTTTACGGTCGTACCTCAGATTGGTAATGAATTGTTCGGTTTCCCGGCTGGCAGTACCATTACCTATTGCGATGGTCTGAACGGAATAAGTACTTACCAGAGAGGTTATTTTACTTCCGGCTTTACTTTTCTCATTCTGTGGCGGATGAGGATAAATGGTTTCATTGTGTAAAAGGTTGCCTTGTTCATCCAGGCACACTACTTTACATCCGGTCCGGTATCCCGGGTCTATACCTAATACTCTTTTCTGCCCCAAAGGAGGAGCCAGAAGAAGTTGCCGGAGGTTTTCTGCAAAAACCAGAATGGCCTGTTTATCCGCTTTCTCTTTTGATAATGCGGCAAATTCCGTTTCTATAGCCGGTTTAAGCAACCGCTTGTAGCTGTCTTTGACAGCCAGTGCGACTTGTCCGGAAGCTTCATTGTCGCTTTTTATAAAACGTTTATTCAGTACCTCCAGGCAATGTTCATCGTCGGGAGAAATACTTACCCGCAGGAAACCTTCCGATTCACCCCGCCTCATTGCGAGCAACCGGTGGGAAGAAGATTTATACAAAGGTTCGCTGAAATCGAAATAGTTCCTGTATTTGGAAGCTTCTTCTTCTTTGCCTTTCACTACTTTGGAAGAGATGACAGCTTCTCTTCTGAAGATATTCCGGATAGAGTTGCGTGCCGATTCGTTTTCGTTGACCCATTCGGCAATAATATCCCGGGCTCCGTGCAGAGCTTCTTCGATATCTTTTACCTCCTCTCTAACAAATTGTTTTGCCCGGGAAGAAATATCTCTTTCCTGTTGAGACATCAGGATCTTTGCCAAAGGTTCGAGACCTTTCTTTTTGGCTATTTCCGCTTTGGTTTGCCGTTTAGGCTTAAAAGGGAGATATATATCTTCCAGCTCTGTAGTATCCCAACAATTATCTATCCTTCCTTTAAGTTCCGGGGTGAGTTTTTGCTGTTCTTCAATGGAACTAAGAATGGTTTCTTTGCGTTTGCTCAATTCGGAAAGCTTTTCGTATTGCTTTTTGATCTCTCCGACAGCTACTTCGTCCAATCCTCCGGTAACTTCTTTCCGGTACCGGCTGATGAAAGGGATCGTAGCTCCTTCGTTTATCAAGTCAATGGTTTTAGAGATTTGCTTTTCCGGAATGGATAAAGACTGAGACAGGATCTTAGAAAATATAACTTGCATAAAATGTATTTTGGTAACAAAAATACAAATTATCTTTTAGTTGTGTTTATCCGAAATAAATTATCTTTGCCTTTTCATTTTTATAGGAAATAGAATGAGGCAAAAGATTGTGTTATTAATAGGGATGGTTTTTTCCGTTTGCCTTGCCGGTTGTGAAATGATCGAATATCATCCTTACGATGGCCGGGTAAGTGGGGAGAAGCACATCAACTCTAAGAATATCATCCGTATTGAGGAGGAGTGTAAAGATAAAGAGATTATTCGTTTTGCTTTTATAGGAGATACTCAACGAAGAAACGATGAAACCCTTGACTTTGTCAACCATCTGAATAAGAGGAACGATATTGATTTCGTTATGCATGGGGGAGATGTAGCGGATTTCGGTTTGACCAAAGAATATATCTGGATGCGCGATATACTGAATAAACTGAATGTTCCTTATGTGGTTTTGCTGGGCAATCACGATTGTCTGGCGAATGGTAAGGGAGTTTTCGAAGAAGTTTTCGGAGAAGTTAATTTTTCTTTCTTTGCCGGATCTACCCAATTTGTCTGTCTGAATACCAATGCTCTGGAGTTCGACTATTCACATCCTGTTCCGGACTTCCGTTTTATCGAAGGGGAAGTAGGGAAGGAGCTTGAAGGACATAAAAATACGATCGTTGCCATGCATGCGCCCCCTTTTGATGAACAATTTAATAACAACGTCGCGAATGTATTTCAATATTCTATAACGCGTTTCAAAAATCTTCAGTTTTGCCTGAATGCCCATCAACACCGTCTTTCTACCAGCGATTTATTTAATGACGGAATTATCTACTACGGTGTTCCCGATATTTCCAAACGGCAATACTTTATTTTTACATTACTAGCTGATAATAAATATGAATACGAACTTGTGGATTTCTAAAAATAAGATCAGCTTATTGATATTGTTTTTGGTTTTTTCATTGAACACTCTGGGACAGACAAAATACGAGGAGAGGGTAGACAAATATAAATCCCGGTGGGAAAATCTTATTCCTACTCATCAAAAGATACAGTATGCGGGAGGAATGGGATTGTTTTCCTTAGGTGTGGGATGGGATTACGGCAAAAATAATCAATGGGAAACAGATGCTTTCCTGGGTTTCCTGCCTCGGTACAATACCAAAAGAGGGAAAGTCACTTTTACCCTTAAGCAAAATTTTATTCCCTGGAAAAAAAGGATAAACCATCGTATCTCCCTGGAACCCTTAACAACAGGGATGTATGTCAACACTATTTTCGATAATAAATTCTGGATGTCGAATCCCGATAAGTATCCGAATAATTATTATACTTTTTCAACCAAAATGAGGTTTTGGATCTTTGTGGGACAACGTATCACGTTTCACTTTCCCGAAGAAAAATTACGCAGGATGAAAGAAGTCACTTTTTTCTATGAACTAAGCAGTTGCGACCTGTATATTGTCAACGCGGTCGGGAATAGTTCTTTAAAACCTACCGATTACCTGAAACTGTCCTTTGGATTAAAATTCCAGATATTTTAGCTTCGGAACGATACGCGGTTTTTGGGGTTTTTATTCCTCGTCCTCACGTTTTATACGATCAATCTGTATTGGCAATTTTATTCCCGGAAAACTTACGGTAACTTCGTTCGTCAAAAATTCACCTTTGTATAGATCGTAACCATCGACTTGTTCCGGGAGATCTTGAAATACAGAGTAGTGCCATTTACGATTTTCATCCAATTTGGCTC
>JAJBTS010000420.1 GCA_020860885.1 Bacteroidales bacterium | reverse complement strand
TAACTAAGTTTTATTAAGTAAAAGTCAAAAACATGAAAGTACAAGATGTATTGAATGATCTGCAAAGACGGTTTCCGAATGAACCGGAGTACCTGCAGGCAGTAACGGAAGTTTTAGAATCTATTGAAGAAGTGTACAATCAACATCCTGAATTTGAAAAATCAAATTTAATTGAAAGATTATGTATCGCTGATCGTATTTTCACTTTCCGTGTAACCTGGGTGGATGATAAAGGTAAAATAAATGTGAATATGGGTTACCGCGTACAACACAACAACGCTATCGGCCCGTACAAAGGAGGTTTACGCTTCCATTCGTCGGTGAATCCATCTATATTAAAGTTCTTAGCTTTCGAGCAAACTTTTAAGAATGCATTGACGACTCTTCCTATGGGTGGAGGTAAAGGAGGTTCGGATTTCTCTCCAAGGGGAAAATCCAACGCCGAAGTAATGCGTTTCTGCCAGGCTTTTATGCTTGAATTATGGAAACATATCGGTCCTGATACGGATGTCCCTGCAGGAGATATAGGTGTAGGTGGCCGTGAAGTGGCTTATATGTTCGGAATGTATAAAAAACTAGCGAAAGAATTCACCGGTGTCCTGACAGGAAAAGGTATTGAATTCGGTGGTTCACTGATTCGTCCTGAAGCAACCGGTTATGGAAATATCTATTTCTTACTGGAAATGCTGAAAACAAAAAACATCGATATTAAAGGTAAGAAATGTTTGGTTTCAGGTTCCGGCAACGTAGCTCAATATACTTGCGACAAACTTATCGAATTAGGCGCTATCCCTGTTTCCTTATCTGATTCGGACGGATATATCTACGACCCCGAAGGTATTACCCGTGAGAAACTGGATTACGTTATGGAATTAAAAAACGTAGAAAGAGGACGTATCCGCGAATATGCAGAGAAATACAATTGCAAATATGTTCCGGGCGGACGCGTTTGGGCTGAAACAGGAGACATCGCCCTGCCTTCTGCCACTCAGAACGAATTGAACGGAGACGATGCCAGACATTTGGTAGAAACAGGATGTATCGCTGTGAGCGAAGGCGCAAACATGCCATCTACTCCCGAAGCCATTGAAGTTTTCCAAAAAGCTAAAATATTATATGCTCCCGGAAAAGCAGCAAATGCAGGGGGTGTAGCAACTTCCGGATTGGAAATGACTCAAAACTCTCTCCGCCTTTCCTGGACCCGTGAAGAAGTGGATAGCAAACTGAAACAAATCATGACGGATATCCACGAACAATGCGTGAAATACGGAAAAGATGAAAACGGATATATTGATTATGTGAAAGGCGCAAACATTGCCGGCTTCATGAAAGTTGCCAAAGCAATGATGGCGCAAGGCATTCTCTAAACAGTTATCAGTCACCAGTTAACAGTTAACAGTTATTAGTGAAAATATACATTTTACTGATAATCTTGAGAATCTCTTAACTGTTTACTGTTCATTGGTGACTGATAACTGTTCACTGTTTAAAAGTGTATCCGAGGTTCCAGTAGAGGAATTGGGCTTTCCCAAAGTTTGTTGCCCGAATACCGAAAGTAGCGAATAGGTTGTTTCGGAGATAAACTTTGACCCCTAAAATCTGATAAAACCTTTTATCTCTTTTATTTCCATGAATAATATCGTATCCGAGGTTTGCGAAAACCGAATAAGCGGGCATCATCATTTCGCCTTTAACAGAAAGGCCTAAAGAAAAGCGGTCGGGAAAATCCCCTAATTTTACACGGTCAAAAGTCTGCCCGGATTCGGGATGGCGTTCTCTCCAGGAAGTCATTCCTGAACTTTCATCGTATATGCCATCTACTCCCAACCCCCATTTATAGCGGTAACTATTACTGAACATATAACTGTAGCTGACTCCTAAAACTTTAAATTTGCGCTGGGTAAATTCGCTGGCCAATCCTGTTCCTAACGTATCTACTTTGGCATGACGGGAACTGATAAGAAACATCAAATCATGCACTTTATGCTTTTTATAAGAAGGAGGAGTAATCTTACCTTTCAAACGGGGAGTTTCTTCATTTGTATTAAAATTATAAACCAATTCAACAAACATGGAAGCCATATTCAATCCTTTATTGGGTAAGGTTGAAGCTCCATTGCTGAAATGAGTTACTCCCGCACCCAGATGCAAATCAAATGATTTATACAATTTCCATTTCAAATACAAATTAGCGCCCACATGAATATTCACACTCGAACCGACTGCTACATTTCGCGGATTATCGAAAGGATCATAATATTTCCAGTTGAACGAACTGCCTAAATTCCATTCGTAATGAAGAGTAAGTTTAGGCTTAAGGGTGTACAGTTGCGCTCCCTGAAAAAGATACAAAGAAAAAGGTCTTCCCAAGTCCTTTTCGCGATAAAAGTTAGCAAAATACAGACTAAGCCCCATATAAGGCATCCCATACGCATAATCCTCCCAGTCATCTCCCCGGGCGGAAAAACCGTATTTTATAGAATAAGAAGAATAATGAGGGATTTTATATTCCCCTGCGACAAAATCATTGGTGGGAAAAACTACCCCTTCGTTTGTATTAACCGTAATAAACTGCGGAGTTTTTATTTGGATCGAATCGCCGGCAGAAGCTACCAAGCAGCTAAGAATCAGAAACAAATATAGGATCAGGACATGTCGCATTCAATAATAAATGGATTGAAGGGACAAAGATAAACAAAAAACAAAAAAAGAACCGTTTGCAAAAGTGTATAAAACCAATAAGCGAACACTTGTCTTTTGATTATCAGTCTATTAAGCTTCCTGTTTCACAGCATATTTATAAGATTGAACGAAAACACTGATCCACGGATTCTTTTGTGGAGAATAAGCCAGGTTGGAGTTGTGCCACAGGCTCAGATAATCTCCACCCGATTTTTTACACTCATCTACCAACTGTTTAATTTTATCTAAAGCCTGAAAAGGAGTAAGCTTCAAATGCACAATTAAAGTAGAATCCATCATGATCGTCGGCCGGATCAATAAACCGGATAATTCATCCTTTTGTACATCGTAAAAATGATAAGGAATGGCAGTACCAGACCGAAAACCCGGAGCCTGTGCAAAAGCCAGCGTAAAATCTTCCGTGATTCCAGCCAGACTCAACTCCTGAAAAGTTTCAGGACTTTGCATCCGTAAGAAATGCTGACGGGATATATCGACCTTATAACCTAAAATACCTTCCAGTTCTGTTTTCTCCTTCATCAATTGTTCCAGATTCCTGAAGGTTTTATAAGAAGGATGCAAACCTATTTTTACAAAATCGAGATTCCGGATGTAATCGTAATACCTTTTCGGAGAATAAAGGGTAGTGATACCGTATTTACCCCTATCCCCTAATAGCACAAATAAATAATAAGGCTTATTCAATTTAACCTGAACTTCATGGATAACCATCAAAGCCTTAAGGTAAGGATCTTCTTTTATATGCATCTGAACCAGGGAACGTTCTTTCACTGCCTTAAAATTACCTTTTAAGAAATCTTTCATTCCTCCTCCGAGGTTTTTAACGAATCCTTTGTTCCGGTATATAAACGGATGGTCAATATCGTAAGTACTGACTGCCTGATATTTTCTTAATCTAAAACCGCTGGTATCGTATCCGGAAGTTTCCAATTCTTCTTTGAGGAAATAAGCCCACCGGTCGATCACAGGAATTTCCAATACGCCATTCCGGTAAAGCAAAGATTCGGTATGATTGAACCGCCCGTGTTCATCCAGCGGAATAGAAAAATGTTCTTCGTATAAGGTAAGCAAATAAAAAGAAGCAGAAAAAAGATCAAACGGGATAGTCCCTTTCCCCGTATGGAAAAAACTAAACAAACCTTTCCATTGAGATATATTCAGATCCGTCCTGGCTTTAATCCCTTTTTCAGTGAGTAAACCTTCGGGAAGAATCTGAATCCCGGGAAGAATTTCTTCCGAATAGTTTATTACAGGACCTGTATACTCCGAATATTTCTTTTTATCCGGAGTAATTTCAAATTCAGTCCCTAATATATTCTTAAATATATGTTCTGCAATATACTGAAGACGCTTCGTATTCTCTTGCTGAAAATAGATCAACACCATATGACTATTCTTTTTGTAAAGATAAATGATTTCATAGGATAATTCAAAGATTCTATAATTTGAACAGTATTATCCCTACAAAAGTTCAAAAACAGGAATCCGTTACCGGCTGGCAGTCTATGCTCTCCGGAGAATATAAACTTTTAATAAAGGATGGAAAAATTAAATATTTTGTTGAGAAAATAAAATTTT
>JAJBTS010000416.1 GCA_020860885.1 Bacteroidales bacterium | reverse complement strand
CAACAAAAATAACTTTTATGTTTAAAAACATATCCAATTATTTTTTTAATTAATTTAATAAAGTTTAACTTTAGCAAGAATTTATTAAGGAAAGGATATCTGACCGTAAGGAACCATAAACATATAATAATAATCGCTAAAAGATACTTTATGAAAACAATTAAATTGAGTATACTTGTATGTATACTTTTTCTGCCCATCTACTCCCTTTTCGGGCAATTAAATAAAGATCATAACCATCTTCGTTCCGGAGATGTGTTAATCAAACAACAAGTCGAATTCAAAGATCCCGGAGAGGCAGGCGAAAATATTATCTGGGACTTTTCTGATCTGAAAACTCTCAATGAAACTTATACCCTGACATATTCCTTACCTCCGATAGAAGGCGACAGCGTTTATATTCTGGGAAATATACGATTGCCAAAAGCTATAGCCGGAAAAAACGAACCCATAGTAGGTACAGAACACAATACGATGTATTATTACCAGTTAAAAAAAGATATGTTGTATTGCATAGGACATGAAAATCCGTCGGTCCGGTTAAATTATACTCAACCTATGCTCTGTATGTATTATCCGTTAAGCTACGGAGAAACAGTTTCCTCCGCTTACTCGTCGAAAGGACTGTATTCATCGACAGTAGAAATCCAATCTTCAGGAGAAATAACAATTACAGGCGATGCATACGGCAAATTAATCATACCTACCGGCGATACTCTGACCGTTTTGAAGACAAAGACTATACAAACCATTTTTGATTCCATAGAAAAAGAAAACGCGGAAAACAATGGAAAGCAACTGGAAACCTGCCGCTGGTATGCCAAAGGTTATCGTTACCCTGTATTTGAAACAGTTAGGAACATCAATAGGAACGATAACAGCGAAATATTTTCCATATCTTTTTACTACCCGCCTCAAGAGCACCTGTACTTAGATAACGATATGGATAATCTGGAATTACTGGAAGAAATATGGAAAGTGAACCATAAAGAACAGGATACAACAGGGGAAGATAAAATCATAGAGGTATCAGACATTATGCTATGCAAAGCATATCCCAATCCGGTAGAATCCATATTGAATATAGAATACGAACTCAAAGAAGACGCCCTGGTATCTTTCCAGTTGATATCTATGCAGGGAAATACGGTAAAGGAAATAAACCAAAAATCCGAGACAACCGGATTGTATGAAAAACAGATCGATTGTTCCACCTTACCCTCTGGCAGCTATGTATTAAAGATCACAGCCAATTCGGCTATCTTCAACTATGTAATTATTAAAAAGTAAATGAAATGAAAAGATTAATATATATTGCTTTTATATTAGTTATAAATGGCATTTATACAAATAATATACAAGCTCAAACGGATAACGGCTCTCCAATAAATAATGCGCCCAAAGCTATACAGGCTACTACAGCCTCTTCAACGAACACTCCCTTCTCCATGCCCGAAGTTGTTCCTGTTTCACCGGAAGCAGCATCTATAGCAAAGTACATCAACTATCCGGTAGATTGTTACTCAGGTTTAGCTAAAATAGAGATTCCTATCTATGAAATAAACTCAGGAGATATTTCTTTGCCATTGGTGCTTCGTTACCACAGCTCGGGAACAAAAACAAAAGAACTGGACGGGTCCATTGCATTAGGATGGTCTTTGAGCGCCGAACCCATGATCACAAGAGAGATTAAAGGATTAGAGGACGAAAAGAATTATATATTTTCAACTCAACCCGGAACTATTGACGACATATTATACAACAGGATTGATATTGAACAGGATATATTTTATTATCAATTGCTGCAAAAAAGTGGAAAGTTCTTATTTAAGAGAGAAGGAAACAGAACGTCTATTTTTAAGTTCCCTTATGAACCGATCGATATTACCTACGACATTAGCAGAGGTTCATCCAATTCCATGAATATTTTACGGGGATTTCAAATCACGGATGAAAACGGTTTTCTTTATACATTTGATGTTCCAGAAATAACTTACTCTCCCAGCAGAGTCTCCAAAACGACAACATGGAAAGCTTCCAGCATTAAAAGTCCTAACAGGAACGATGAAATAAAGTTTTTATACAGCCAGGAAGTTGAAAAACATGTGAACACTACAGATTACGTGGTTTTCGAAGACGGTGATGGCGATGCATCACTAATTAAAGGATATAGCGGACTAAGCTTCCCGCTGGTAACTACCAGCACTGTATCGGGCACTACAAACTCACCCGTAAGTAAATTTTATAATTTCAATGTGTATGACGGTACTTTAACACAGCGCTATACGGCAGAAAGCTTACCTACTTTAGCGAGTGCCAACACATCCAGATACGATATAAACTGTGCCAAATTATTTGAGATCCAATTCAAAGGGGGAAAAGCTGTATTCCGTTTGCATAACAACACAAATTCAGAGGGTGATCTCTATCTGAAATTAAAAGATATAAGCATATTTGATAATAACAACCAATTGGTTAAGAGAATAAAATTTTTCCAATCGAAATATAGGATACAAACATTTTCTTCAATAATAAATTACAGATATAAGCTGGATTCCGTTCAAATTACGGATAAGAACGACGAAGTAGTACAAACCTATAAATTTGAGTACAATCCTTCCAGTATACCGGATTATAAAATCAGCAAATCTTACGACCACTGGGGATACTATAATGGAGAAAACCAGGACCCGAATCAGTCTGCAGTACCTTTTATGACTTTCGAATATACGAACAATTGGGGGCGGACGGTTCTGTATCAACTGGGAGAAGCAAACCGGAATCCGAACCATTATTATGCACAGGCCGGTATACTGAAAAAAATCATTTATCCTACCGGTGGATATACGATGTTAGAATACGAACCTCATAATTCGTGTAATACCTCAGGAGAAATTCAAATAGAGAAAGGCGGCGTACGAATTGCCAGTATAGAAGATTATGATAATATTTCCCGTAAAAGTGTTTTTCGTTTTTTCAAATATGAAGACCCCGGAGATTGTTTCAATAACGTTCCTTACTGGGAACCCCTGAATTTAGATTACAGGATAGAGAAAAAACATATTTACCATTATATGCTTAATAATTATTATCCTGCGCAAAAACAAGTGGATGTACATATCTATTCTTCCCAGGCCTACACGGATAATATGTTTCATAATACGGGTTCATCGGTAGTGTACAGACAAGTCCACGAATATGTATCACCCTCATTGGATATAAATAGGAGCGAAGGTAAAACCGTTTATACCTACAATGTAGCTCCTTTCCGCAGTTACGATCCGGACACTCATCAACCTTATAGCAGGATAGGAATGACACCTTATTTCCAGAATCAAAGCGAATGGCAGTACGGACAGCTTCGCCGAAAAGAGGTATTTAACTCGAATGGAGAATTGGTACTATCTGAAGAGAATACTTATGAAACATTTAATATGTACGGTTCGGAAAATTATGCTGCAACAAGGATACCCTGGTTCCATACTACTGGTGGTAGCGAAGAGGAAAGTAGAGGACATCTTGACGTATTGTATGTAACTTATAATGCAGGCACAAAAAAGATAATCTCACAAAGTAAGAATCATTACTATCCTTCCGGCGACAGTCTGAGAGAATTCACCAGTTATACGTATGACCCGACACTCCTGTTGCCGGTATCCACTACAACCACAGACAGCAAAGGAGAAGCGGTCATGGAAGAGTACAAGTATACCTCTCACATGAATTCTCTATCCGGTGAAGCTTTACAGGCAAAGAACTTAATGATGGATCGCAGGCAGCTTAGCACTGTATGGGAAAAGAAAACCACTACTTACCACGGAGAAAGCGCCATACTTACACAATATGGCATATTTGGGAGTAGTGCATTCCCTAAATCCGTCAAATATTCTAAAAACGGATCCCAGTATTACGACAGGCTAAATTATAACAATTATGACGCATACGGCAATATAAAAGAGGTATCATTCAGTGGAAGTCCGTCGGTCTGCTATATATGGGGTTATAACAGTATGTATCCGATCGCAAAAGTGGAAAACGCTACCTGGAGTCAGATTATTCAGATTATTCCGGAATATACTCTGAATACCATTGCCGCAAAGGCTGTACCGACAATAAATGATTATTCTACTATAAATACTTTAAGATTCAGATTACCTAATGCATTGGTAACCACTTATAAATACAAACCGTTGGTGGGTGTAACTGAGATTACAAATCCTCATTACCTGACAACCTATTACGAATACGACGATTCCGGCAGATTGAAAGAAACCTACTACAAAGAGAACGACAACAAGGTTATATTACAATCTTATAGAT
>JAJBTS010000012.1 GCA_020860885.1 Bacteroidales bacterium | reverse complement strand
AAGCTGTGAAAATAAAAAATAAAGCCTTATTTTTGCATTTGGTTTATTGTAAAGAACACTAATGACAATAAAAAATAGCACTATTGCAAAAAAAATAATTAAATGGTTCTGGATTCTCTTTGGAGTAGGACTTCTTTCTACATTTCTTTTTTTCTTTTTGATAGCAAAAGGAAAAATCGGTTATATGCCTCCTATAGAAGATCTGGAAAATCCTATTAATAAGTATGCCTCACAGGTAATTTCGGTGGATATGAAAAATATGGGTACGTATGCCCAGAGTAAAGAAAATCGTGTCTATGTTAACTACAAAGAACTTTCTCCTTTTTTGGTACAAGCTTTAATAGCAACTGAAGACGCCCGTTTTATGGATCATTCGGGTATTGACGCCTATGCTTTAGCCAGAGCTGTTATAAAACGAGGATTATTTTTTCAGAAAAATGCCGGAGGAGCAAGTACTATATCGCAACAATTGGCAAAACAATTGTATACGGAACATGCTCAATCAACTATGGAACGATTGTTCCAAAAACCGATAGAGTGGGTGATAGCCGTCCAGTTGGAACGCTACTATACGAAGGAAGAGATTATTAATATGTATCTTAATAAATTCGACTTTCTATATAATGCGGTAGGAATTCAATCTGCCTGTTGGGTATATTTTGGAAAGCTTCCTAAAGATGTAACCGTGGAAGAAGCAGCAACTCTTATTGGCATGTGTAAAAATCCATCTTACTTCAATCCTTTGCGACAGGTGGAAAGAACACGCGGAAGAAGAAATGTAGTTTTGGATTTGATGTATAAAAATAACTATATTTCCAAAGCAGATTGCGATTCATTAAAAAAATTACCTCTTATAACTAATTATAATAAAGTTGATCATAAGGAAGGTATAGCTCCTTATTTCAGAGAATATCTAAGGTTAACGATGATTGCTAAAAAGCCAGACAGAAAGGATGGGCAATACAGATATAACCCTCACAAATTTTTGGAGGATTCCATATCTTGGGAAAATAATCCTCTCTATGGATGGGTTAATAAAAATAAAAAAGCAGACGGATCCAATTATAACATTTATACGGATGGGTTAAAGATATATACGACTTTAGATTCCCGAATGCAAGCTTATGCAGAACAAGCTGTTATGGAACATATGTCTGAATTTATCCAACCTGCTTTTTTCAAAGAAAAAGCAAGAAGTGCTACAGCTCCTTTTTCAAGGAATTTATCACAAAAAGAAGTAGATGATATAGTAGAACGAGCTATAAAACAAACAGATAGGTATAGAAGTCTAAAGAAAGAAAATAAATCGGAAGCACAAATTCAGACTGCATTCAGCACTCCTCGGGAAATGCAGGTCTTTTCCTGGGAAGGCCCCGTTGATACAATTATGTCTCCTAAAGATTCTATTCTTTATATGAAATCTTTCTTACGTACAGGATTCATGGCTATGGATACCCATTCCGGGGCGGTGAAAGCATATGTAGGGGGTATAAATTACAAATATTTCCAATACGATATGGTAAGTATGGGTAAACGCCAGATAGGATCTACTATCAAACCCTACTTGTATTCTTTAGCAATGGAAAGTGGTTTTACTCCATGTGATGAAATGTTATTGGAACAGCAAACTCTATTGGACGAAAACGGAAGGCCTTGGTCTCCGAGAAATTCAAATAAAAAAAGGCATGGGGAATGGGTAAGTATCCGGTGGGGGTTACAGAACTCCGACAACTGGGTAACAGCCTATTTAATGAAACAGTTGACTCCTTATGCATTAAAACGTATCATGCTTTCTTATGGGTTAAATGAACCGATAGATGCCGTTGTGGCCCTCTCTTTAGGCACCAATGATGCTTCTGTATCCGAAATGGTATCTGCTTATTCTACGTATGCCAATGGTGGTATTCGTGTCGAACCTCTATTTGTGACTCATATAGAAGATCGTAATGGGAATGTGGTTGCAAATTTCACTCCAAGACTGCAAGAAGTAATAAGTGAAGATGCAAATTATAAAATGCTCAGTATGTTGCGAAGTGTTATTGACGGAGGCACGGGTGGCCGACTTCGTTTTGGATATGGTCTGAAAGTTCCGATGGGAGGAAAAACAGGAACCACACAAAATAATTCTGATGCATGGTTTATGGGATTTACACCTTCTCTTGTGGGAGGTGCGTGGGTTGGAGGAGAAGAGCGTTCTATTCATTTCAATTCGATGGCTGAAGGACAAGGGTCAAGGGCAGCTCTTCCTATAATGGGAATCTTCCTTAAAAAGGTATACAATGATCCTAATTTAGGATATACTGATACTGAGAATTTTGAAATCCCAGCACAGTATACCAATCCATGCAGTTCGGGAGGTACCCGAAGAGAAGATATAAATACCATCTCTCCGGGAAGAATGGATGATATTTTTAACTAATCTATCTTTTCTTTTTGTAGATTCTTTGAATTTTAAGTATATTTGCAACAAGAAAGGAAATGCGAAAGTAGCTCAGTTGGTAGAGCATAACCTTGCCAAGGTTAGGGTCGCGGGTTCGAGTCCCGTCTTTCGCTCAAATGATCTTTTACAAAAAGATCATTTTCTTTTTTAATTTTAAAGATCTTTTACTAATAAATCTCTATTATCTTTAAACATATTTATCCGGGAATCAAGAGTAGTTTCCCATTCCTGAAGAAACTGATGTTTATTATCTACCTTAAAATTTTCTGAACCATACCGATCTATTTTATCAAAAAGATAGGCCACAGTAATGTGATTTATGTCCATGGCTGGTTGATAATAAGAAGAATTATCCTCATCTTTAACTTCATTAATAATACCTAAATCCACTAATAGATATAATATTTGATTCGTTAATCGTATGGGGATTTTATAGTGATTTGAAATGTCAATAGCCGCATAAGCCTTATCTCCTTTTTCAAAACGTTTGGTAATAATAGAAGTAATGGTGAGGGTAAGAAAATCCAGATACCGTCTGCTAATATTTTTGCTGTCTGATTCAAATTCAAAATTCTGTACATTTTGACCTGCATATGCAATTTCCGCACCAACTAAACAAATAACCCACGATAATTGCATCCATAATAATAATAAAGGAATGAGTGCTAAACTTCCATAAATAGCATTGTATTTAGAAACCCAGATCTGACCATTAATATATAAATATTGAAATACCTGAAATCCAATAGCTGCAAAAATGCCTGCATATAATGCATGTTTAAATTGTACTTTTGTATTGGGCATAAACATATACAATACAGTGAAAGCTATAATAGTAATCAATAGAGGAACAATAGCTATTAATACCTCGTAAATGGGCGCTAATACATTGTAATGAGATAAAGTATCAAAAGTTGTTGCAAAAAAGATAGAGAGTCCGGAAGAACAAACCAAAAAGATAGGTATTAAAAGGAAAGCGGAAAAGTAATCAGTTATTCTTCTTAAATATGATCTACCTTTGGGTACCTGCCAAATCATATTAAAAGTATTCTCAATAGTAGAAATAAGATTGAAAACGGTATATAATAATAAAACAAGACCTATACCTAAGAATATCCCATCTTTTGTGTGTTCCATATAGGAATCAACAATGTCGGTAACCCGTGCAAAAATATCTCTTTGACCTGGGAAGTATTCAAATAACTGACTTTCTACGATATTTTCGAAACCAAAACCTTTTGCAACCGCTAACAACACCGCTAGAAAGGGAATTACAGATAAGAAGGTACTGTAGGTGAGGGCAGAAGCACTTCTTTGAAGATTATCTTCCTGATATCTCCTAACTGCTAATACAATAACCTTCAGTACGGTATAGCCTTTCCTCTTTTTATTACTTAAATCTTGAGGAGAAGCTCTCCATATATCCTCAGTAACAAATTTGAGAAATTCTTTTATTTTTTCTGGAATATCTTTTAGTTTCATTATATATTTTAACACCCAAAAAATAAAAGTTGTTTATGAAATATTAAAAATTGTAGCCAGTTTATAAGCCGGATTCTGTACTTACAAAAATTATAAGTTATCTATCATTTATCTAGATTTAATGTTACCATTAAATTCAAGCGATCTACCCCCCGGCATCGGACGAGTAGTCCTACGTACGCCGGTATACATGATCTTGCAACCCCCAAGTTGTACAGCTTCCTATATTGCTATAAGAACTGGTGAGCTCTTACCTCACCTTCTCACCCTTACCTTAAAAAGGCGGTTATTTTCTTCTACTTAACTCTGCTCTCACAAACAGCTATCCGTTAGATAGTGGGGTACTCTATGTTGTCCGGACTTTCCTCTTTTTAAAAAGCGATAGATCAACTGGCTACAAC
>JAJBTS010000096.1 GCA_020860885.1 Bacteroidales bacterium | reverse complement strand
CTATTTATCATCGGGTTGATGATAAATGTGAATGTTTCAGCAACAATTTATAAAGTTGGAATAGCCTGGGGAGAAAACGCTGATTTTGCAACCCTTCAGGAATTAATAACAGCAAAGGTCGGTCAGGCTGCTGACGATGAAATCTGGATTGCAGGTAACCATATATTAAATGACCAATGGAATGTTAACGGTTGGAGTGGGAATGTGTATGGTGGATTTGCCGGAACAGAAACTTCAGTCGAAGAACGTGAAAGAGTAGCCGGAGGACGAGGCTGGGAATTTGTAAATCCTACTGTTTTGAGCCAGGAAACAAAAGGGGTAAGGAATTCCATAATGTATTCAGGTTCCTCCAGTGGGAGTGTGTTTTCTTTGATTGATGGTATTCATTTTGATGCTGCAAATTGTGCTGCATCTCCATTGTTTTTGCGCCAGTTTGGCTCAAGCGGAATTACAGTAAGGAACTGTATATTTGAGAATGCCGATTTACCTACGGATAACGTACTAAGTGGAGGCACTGCAGATTATGAAGCCGGAGCCATTAATATGGGAAGTGATGATGCCGCACTGGTACGCAATATTGTTGTAGAAGAATGCCTGATACAAAATAATAAAGCTCGTGTAGGAGCTATTATGGCACGTCAGGCAGCAATAAAAAATTGTATTATAATCAACAATACAGGAGTGGATACTGATAAATCCGGAGGGGTATATGCCCGGGATGTATTTTCCATTGAAAACACGGTTTTTTGGAACAATAAAATAGGAGAAACGATCAGTAATGTCAACGCAAACGGAAAAACAACTTTGGTTGCAAATAATATAATTGATGAGTTAAATGATACCTTTCTTTCTTCTTCTGGCAATATAGCAGAAACAGATAGTATTGTTATTTTTTCTCCCAAAGAAATTACGCTTAGTATTCCTGATGGAGTATCTATAATTAATACATCGGTGCCAAAAACGGACGAAAAATATATAGTTAAGTTAGGAGCTTCTTTCAATTTTACAGTTCGTGTTCCTGAGGAAAGAACAATTAAAGCAAAGATAGGAGCCACTGATCTTTCTGTAAAACCCGGTAGTTTGGCAGATACCTATATCGTTACTTCCACAGGCATTATGCAGACAACACAAATTGAAGTATTTTTAGATGAGAATATTACTTATGTTCCCGAAAAAGCCACGACAGCCGCTATTGATTGGGAAAGTTTCCTTAGTCAGCATGATATGTTTTGGACTTCCATTTCCGGAGATCTTACGGCGGCCAGTTATACTCAAATTAACATAAAAACCGGATACTACGCCGGAGCCCTTATGGGTAACGGATTAATCGGTACCAATATGTATAAGTTAAAAGATAATGTTTATCGGTTGAATGCTGGAAGAAGCGATGTGACTGAGATTCGTAAACCTTATAGCCTGTTTAATAGTGCTCGTTTACCCATAGGATATTTTACATTGGCTACAGTAGGAAAAGTTACTTCTGAAAAGATGCGTCTTTCTCTTTACAATGCAACTACTAAAGGTGCATTTATAACCGACAAAGGTAGAATTGACTTTAAGACCTATGTACATTCTTTGAAAAACTACATTGTCTTTGAAACTGAGTCTACAGGAGAAGAAGTTGATTATGCATGGGAATTTGTAGGTCAAAAAGCGATTAGTCCGCGCTATATACAGAACGGGTCGGCTGATGCAGGATATTTAAATGCACAAGGAAAGTCTAATCCCGACGCTGTTTCTAAAATAGAGGGAGATTACCACTTCCTTATACAACCATTAGTAACCGACAACACTTTTGCTACGGTAGGGAAAGTATATGTGGTGGCATGGAAAGAAGTAAAAAGCGGAACAAAACGCCGTATTATTGCTACTATTGCTCAGCAAACCACAGAGCAAGCGGCGATTGATGAAGCCAAATCTCTTATTGACGCTGCTTTTGCCGAAGAAGCGGAAGTTTTGGAAACTTCTCATAAACAATGGTGGAATGAATTTTATCAAAAAGCAGCATTTGTTTCTTTTCCTAACACACGCTTCGAATCTTTCTATTGGGCTCAATATTATAAGTTTGCTTCTACTACTCGTGAAGATAAGCCTATTGTAGACTTGCAGGGTGTATGACCTACAGCTAACACTCCTTGGACTGCTATTTGGGTAAACCTGAATCTTCAACTTACTTACTCCTGGCAGGTAAAAGCAAATTTGGGGTTCTTAGCTCAGCCGCTTTGGAATTCTTTGTATGATAATTTTGATAATTTGCGAGCTAACACCGATTTGATGGCGGCGGAAAAGGGAGAAACGTGGACGGATGCAGCTGTTCTTCCAAGAACCAGTACTTATGATTTACGTGCAAGTCTTAATCCGGCTGGAAGAAATACAAATCAATACGAAGTAGGGAATCTAGCCTGGACTCTATTCTATTATTGGCAGCATTGTGTAGCTTATGGAGATGAAGATGCGATGAAAAATAAACTTTTTCCTTTATTGAAAGAAGCGATAAATACATTTATTTATATACGAACTGAAAAGGACGGCAAATATGGACTTCCTGTTACCGCTTCTCCCGAATATGTAAGTACAAGCGCCGGAGAAAATACAAATTATGATTTGGCTAACCTCCGTTTTGGATTAATGACTTTGATTGATATTGACACTACTTATAATATGAATGATCCTCTTCTTGAAACATGGAAAGATTTTCTGGATAATCTGGTCGATTTTCAAACGGATGCAAATGGTTACAAGATCAGTTCTACCATTGGTATTCCTTCCGGAGGTACCTCTCACCGTCATTATTCTCATCTTTTCATGTTATATCCTTACCATATGGTTTCGTGGGAAGATTCGGAAGAACAGGCAGCATTGCTTAATACCAGTTTGAGCAAGTGGAATGGAAACCAGGGCTATTCCCGTACGGGAAAAGCTGCTATGCTTGCTTCTAAAGGAGACGGAAATGGCGCATTATCGCAAATGACTACATTTTTTGATACTTATATAAAGCCTAACACACTCTATGCAGAAACAGGTCCTGTTATTGAAACTCCTTTGGCAGCAGTTTCCACTTTGCATGAGTTCTATATGCAGGATTGGGGCGACAGAATCCGTGTTTTCTATGGATTGCCTACTTCCTGGAAAGAAGCTTCGTTCATTAATATGCGAGCAAAAGGAGCTTTCCTGGTTAGTGCTACCCGCAAGAGTGGAAAGACTGTTTTTATTCAGATAGAAAGTGAAAAAGGTGGCCCTTGTCGCTTGCAAACAGGTATGCCGGGAAATAATATTTACGTAGTGGATATGGATGGAAATGAGATCCCATTCAATTTGATCAACTCCGAGAATGGAATTATTGAAGTTAACACTCAACCAGACGATGTATTCCAGATAATTAACAAAAGTGAAGAACCTGTATTGCCCTACGCCATAGAACACCCCCTAGCTGAAACAATGCCTTATGGAGTGAATAAGGGTCCTGATGTGCCATTGACCAGTCTTTCTTTTTCGAATGAAACGGAAACTTTGACAGAATCTGATCCGTCCAAATTCCTTACACTGGAAGCGGAGCCTAGTTTTGCTCCTGTCGGAACAGTAGTATGGGCAAACAGCAATTCGGAAGTTGTACGTTTACAAAATGGGTTGATTCAGGCCATTGGCCCAGGTGAAGCAGAGATTACAGTGACTAATATTGATGGAATATCAGCTAAATGTAAAGTAACGGTAGTTGGTAATAACTTTTCATCTTATAGTTCCATTTCTGAAGATGATACTTATGCTTACGATTCATCAACCGGAAAAATAACTACTTACGGAGATGAATCGACTATCTATATAAAATATGATGGTAGCGGTTATAACAGGATGGGTTTTTTTAAGTTTTCTATTGAGGATATTGATAAATATGCATCTGAAGGATATTTGTCAAAAATAGAAGCATCCCTATATATAAATTCATCTATGGCTACAGCCGGAAATACCTCGTGGCAGTTTTTTGCTGTACCTGATTTAACCTGGACGGAAAAGACTCTGACCTGGAATAATAAACCTGCTGCTTCAACTAATAAATTAGGGGAAATACAAGGGAAAAGTAATATTGACGCTGATTCTTATGCGGAATCAAATAGAGTCAGTTTCGATATAACAGATTACGCGCTGGAACAATACAATTCCGGAATTAAAAAAATAGCTTTTAATGCTACTCAAAAAAATATAGTAGCAGGTGGTGCTCACTCTTCTTATTTTGCCTCCAAGGAACATTCTGATGCTCGTCGTGTGCCTTATATTAAAGTTACCAAAGGAGATAAAATCACTAATATACACAATCCGGATGATTTTTCTATTCAGGTATATCC
>JAJBTS010000163.1 GCA_020860885.1 Bacteroidales bacterium | reverse complement strand
ATTTTGTAATAAGATTATCTTTGCATGAAATTATAGATAAAATGAGAAAACAATTTCCGAACAAACTTATCAATATCCGGAGACTTAAATTTATAAATCATATTTCAGTTTCTAATGTTTTCTTATTTTTTTCATTTTCTTTATTATTATGTTTTTATTCCTGCAGTTCAACTAAATTTGTTCCTGATGGAGAATATCTTTTAGATAAAGTAAAAATTCAATCCGATATTCCCGAATACAAAGGAACGGATCTTAAACCCTATGTAAGGCAACAACCTAATTACAAAATGTTTGGAATAAATAAAACAATGTTCCAGATATACAATCTAGCTGGCAAAGATAGTACAAAATGGTTAAACAAGTTCATTAAAAAAATCGGTGAACCTCCTGTTATTTTTGATTCTACTCTGGTGGAAAAAACGGATACAGAATTAAAAAAACTATTTATTAATAAAGGATATATCAATGTGGATATTTCCTCTGAAATCATTTACAACAGTAAAAATGATAAGAAAGTAGATGTTATTTATAATGTAAAGGGGAATACCCCTTATCGTATCCGAAATTATTTTGTAGCTATTGAAGATACAATTATAAGAAATATACTTTTCGGAGAAACAGATGATAATTCTTCATACCGTCTCCAGGGAGAATCCTCTTCTTTAAGAAATACCAGGATAAAAGAAGGAATGTTATTCGACCGGGACCAATTAGACGCAGAAAGAAATCGACTTACTTCAATTTTAAGAAATAGAGGATATTATTCTTTTGTTAAAGAAAATTTTTATTACGATGCAGATAGTAGTTTTAATATCAATGCGGTAGATTTGGAATTAAAACTGCGTCCGTTTTTAACTGAAAATATTTCGGAAAATAAGATAGACACAACGACTTACCCTAAATATTACTTTGATCGTGTGTACATATTTTTGGATTATGATCCCCTTCATCCCTTAAACATAAATGAATATAATAAACGTGATAGCATAAATATTGATAAATATACCATCAATTACTCTGGAAATAAGCCTTCTTTACGACCCAAAACATTACTCGATCATTGCTTTCTAACTCCCAACCGGGAATATGCACAATTAAGAGAAGACCAAACTTATTCTTCTTTTTCAACTTTACAGGCATTAAATAATATACACATTCATTATGAAGAAAAACAAAGAAACGACACAACCTTTCTGGATTGTCATATTCTGACTATGCCTTCTAAAAAACAAGCACTTTCATTTTCAATAGAAGGAACAAATACTGCAGGTGATCTGGGAATAGCCAGTTCAGTGAGTTATACTCACCGGAATCTTTTTAGAGGCGCAGAGGTTTTTAACTTTAGGATTCGGGGAGCTTATGAAGCATTATCCAATTTAAATCCGTATTTCGAATTTGGCGGAGAAGCATCCATTCATCTCCCTAAATTTATGTTTCCATTTATCAAAAATACATTTTCCCGTAGAATGCGGACTTCCACAGAATTTACTTTAAGTTATAATTACCAAACCCGACCGGAATATGACAGGACTATACTATCGGCAGGCATTCGTTATCAATGGCAAAACAGATTACGGATGTCTAAAAGACATCAATTAGACCTTTTAGATGTAGATTATGTATATCTTCCTTATATGAATGAAGAATTTATGAATAGCCTTCCTAATAATGCAAAATACTTTGGGTATACCAATCAATTTATTGTCGGAACAAGTTATTCTTATTACCAAAGCACTTTCGATCCTCTGCAAAAGCAAAAGGGAGCCTATTCTTTCCGTTTCTCTGTTGAATCTGCCGGAAATGTTTTATATGGCATAAGTTCTTTATTTAACAGAAAGAAAGATGAAATGAATTCCTATCAATTATTCGGAACTCACTTTGCTCAATTCATAAAAGGAGATATTGACTATGCAAAGACTATTGTAATTGATAAACAAAACACGATAGCCTGGCGAATTGGAGCAGGTATAGGTATACCTTATGGTAATTCTAAAATGTTACCTTTTGAAAAAAGATATTATTCAGGAGGTGCTAATAGTGTTAGAGCATGGTCTGTCAGAGAATTAGGACCCGGGAGCTATAAACCGACACAAGAAACGAATTTCTTTCATCAATCCGGCGATATTAAATTCGATGCCAACCTGGAATATCGAACTCGTTTTTTCTGGAAATTCGAAGCAGCCTTATTTATCGATGCAGGGAACATCTGGACTATTAAAAACTATGAAGATCAAGAGGGAGGACAATTCAAATTGAATTCATTTTATAAAGAAATTGCTTTAGGATACGGAGCTGGTTTACGTCTGGACTTTGATTATTTCCTGATACGTTTTGATTTCGGATGGAAAGCATACGATCCTTCAAAAGATAAAGGAAAAAAATGGGCTTTTTTACATCCTAATTTCAAAAATAATTTCGCATGGCATATTGCAGTAGGCTATCCTTTCTGAGAAAATATATTATAAACTCTTATCTTATTTTTTTGCTATTCTAATAGATTTATATATCTTTGCACTCGCAAAATACATAAAGAATGGTCCGGTAGCTCAGCTGGATAGAGCAACAGCCTTCTAAGCTGTGGGTCGTGGGTTCGAATCCCGCCCGGATCACTTCCATACAAAGCTCTCAAGAATCAATAAATTACGATTTAAGAGAGCCTTTTTTATCTTTAGTACAGTCAAATTTGCATACTTTCCTGCCCCTTCTTGCACGTTATTTGTATATGTTTGTATACGAAAAATGCAAAAATGATGTAAAATTATTATTCAAATTTTATTAAAAAATTCATCTGGCTAAATTTTTCCAGAATTCGACTATTCTGCCTTTAAGGCTGTTGGAGAATATCGTTAGTGAATTTGAATGGAAAATGTACAAATATTAACTTAATTTTTAAAATTTAAGGAACAATACAAATTACCTACCTAATTTTATAATAAAATAAACAAATGACTGCCCAATTAAACCGAAAAATTGGAGTTTCTGAAATCACAACTTATACATTACATTATCCATGGGCTACCGTTGCCGCTGAAATAGAAGTTCCAAAGAAACGATTTCAGCTGCTTTAGTCCACAGTGGGAGCAAAACAGGAACGGATGTATACGTAGATTTAATATGAAGAAAATAGCCGAAGCTAACAGAAAAGTAATAATATCTTCTAAGAATTCTTCTTCCAAACAATTCCAACTACTTCTCAGAGATGGAGTAGCCATACTTGAATTGTAACATTCGTACCCACTTCCGTTGAAAAGCCAGGTATAGGTATAGTAAGTCGTTTCCCCTAGATATACAAAGTCAACATAAATAGAAATAAATAGCTCTTTAAAGATTATCATTTATTAGTCTTCAGTGAATCAACTTCTTTTTTCAATTCATCAATCATTTCTTGTTGTTGAATGGGATTAAGAGTAAGTTCTTCGATTTTCTGAAGGAGTTTTGCCTGCATTTCGGTTAAATCAATTCCGTTTTCTTTTACCTCCAATTCAGATGGGATGTTAGGTAAATGTTTATGTTCTTTTATATGAGATTTTATTTCTGATAAAGAAGGAAGTTTATATTCTTCAGAAAAAACGAAATCAGACCAACTTCCTACAGATGTTCTTATTCTTCCTTTTACTTCAAGGCCATTTCCATCAAACTTAGCGATAGGTGATCCGTCAAAACCATCATTTCTCTTAACAGATATATATATGGAACCTCCATGATTATTTATATATGTTTCTCCCCCGCTTCCATTTGCATTTTCGTAATACGCTAATCTTAATCTTTGAAGCCTATCAGTTCTACTTCCTAATAATATTTCAGAATAATCTGTTCCTCGCCCAAACAGAACTCCGACATTTGTCTTTTTAGAA
This sequence comes from Bacteroidales bacterium, assembly GCA_020860885.1. GTDB lineage: Bacteria > Bacteroidota > Bacteroidia > Bacteroidales > Azobacteroidaceae > Azobacteroides. The sequence continues at coordinate 494 of JAJBTS010000163.1, read as the reverse complement.
TCAATAAAATGTAAGTATCCCGCATGGTTAACGATAGAACTATATCCATCAAATACAAATTGCATTCTACTATTACTATTAGTCTTACTACCTATGGTGATTGTTTTTCCTAAAGAAAGATATTGATTTCCACTTAGTTCTACGTCTCCGTTTTTTGTTATTGCCACTCTCGGCGTTGAAATCGCAGATGTGAATAGTTTGATTCCTCCATAACCCGATAACCATAAAGTTTTGCAATTGGTTTGCCACGTATCATTTTCCCATTTTAAGGCATAATTCCCCATATCTTTTCCATTATAAATGAATTTATCATCTGGCAACCAAGTTACATCTCCATTTCCTAGCCTAAGATGGCCCCTCTTTATATCATTTTCAAAATTATAATTTCCACACAATGATACATTCTGGGAATAAGGAATTTGGGAATAGACAAATCCGCGACTCAAAAAAATCAACAGTAAAATAATAATGGGCATTTTCATACAACATAATTT
>JAJBTS010000119.1 GCA_020860885.1 Bacteroidales bacterium | reverse complement strand
GTTCTTTGTCCCGGATTATCGAGTGACACTCCTAATATTTCAAAATTCTTTTCTTTGTATAGTTCGTAGGCTTGTACTAAATAAGGGCTTTCCTCACGGCAGGGGCGGCACCAGCTGGCCCAGAAGTCCACCAGTAGGTATTTGCCTCTGTAATCCGATAGTTTGACGGGTTTTCCCTCCGGATCCGTTTGCGTAAAATCGGGAGCCACAGATCCTACCGAAGTAGGTTTTCTTTCTTCAAAGTCTTTAGACAGACTTTGCGCGATAGGATGCTCCTGCAAGTCCTTGCTCAGGGTTTTCAGTAAAGCGTCTAATACATTCGCATTATCTATGAATTGTTCCAGTTCCATAAGCGCCATGAGACTCGTATAAGAATTCGGGTTTTTGCGGATAAATTCAATATATTTTTCCTGTATTTCGTTTTGTAATTTTTCATTACGAGCCTGTATACTCAAAACATATTCTTCGTCTTGTTGCTTTTCAGGAGAAGCGTTTTCGTATTCCTGCATGAGTTTTTCAATACGATAGAATATAGGAGTGAGCATTTCTATTAATTTATCTTTATCGTCATGGATAGAAGATCCTGTCACTCGGGCATTCTGAAGCAAGTCTGCACTGTTTATTTCTACATTCTCGGCGGTAAGTATGTATGGCAGCACATTTTCCGGTTCTGTTCGATTTCCCGGATTACTTCCATCGGGAGACAAAACGATACGTCCGTTCGCAGGGGCAGTTATTTTCCCGGAAAACAGGAATTCTCCGTTTTTTAAATCCGAAGATTGGGTTATCATATTTCCGTTTTCCACATATTGTAAAAAGATTTTAGCCGGAGAATTGTAAGACCCTATTTTACCTTGAATAGAATAGGTTCCATCCGGGTTTTGGGCGCTTATAGTCCATGTGATTAAACAGAAAAAAAATACAAGTACTTTTTGCATTGAGTTGATATTTATCGATTAAAATGGTTACAAAGATATACAATTCTTTCGTGTGAAAATAGTTTTTCAATAAGATTAGCGGCGCTTCGGTAATTTCTTTTTGCATTTCGGCAGCCATAATAATCGCTTCGGTTTGCTTTCGGGTCTGTCAGGAGTTTTCCGGTTTAACTTTGTACTATAAATCAGAATTAAAAATGAGTAGATATAGAGTTAATAAGTGAATTAATTAAGTGAAACTAAAAAAATTAAAGAAATGAAAAAAATTGTACTTACACTAGCAGTTATTTTAGGTTTAGGGCTTTCTCAGGTAAATGCCCAGACAACCATTACAGGAGGTATAAAAGCCCAGCTAAACATGTCTAATTTTATTATGTCAGACATTAGCCACGGCAAAAGTACCATGGGTTTTGGTCCTTCATTAGGCGGATTTATGACCGTACAGTTCCACGAAAATTTTGCTTTACAACCGGAATTATTATTCCACTTTAAGTCGTCCGAAAATAAAATCGATGGATTTAAAACGGATTATGAATACTGGGGAGCGGAAATTCCAATCTATCTTGTCGGACAAATGCAATTGGGTATGGGTAAAGGATATGTCGGCCTTGGTCCTTATGTAGGATTCGGTTTTGATGCCAAATGGACAGACGGAAATGAGAAAAACCTGTACAAAGAATACAATGGCAAAAAGGCTTTTATGAAACGTTGGGATTTCGGAGTCGGAGCCATGGTAGGTTATGAGTTTGACAATGGTGTTTCTATAAATGCTAATTACCAGATAGGTTTAATTGATGTATTGGATAGAGACAAAAAGAATGCAACTATGAGGAATCAAACCGTCAGTCTTGGTGTCGGATATAGATTCTGATCAATCAATAGTTAACAGTAAACAGTAAGCAGTTATCGGTGTCAAGTGAATTGGGATTAGTGGATAAAGAAAAGGGAAATGATAACTGTTTGCTGTTTACTGATAACTGTTAAATTTTTTTTATCTTTGTAAAGAATATGACCTCTGAAAATGCCTTGTGAACATTATACCAGTTACGGAAGAAAAACAGCTTTGCAATTATCTGTTATTATAGGACTTATTTTAACAATAATAATGCTTATCAGTTTTTTCTATGCCCGTTCCAGAGACATAGCCAGAGGATATAGTATTCTGGACCTGTTTAATGTAAAATCAGCATTCAATTTCCTGACTACTACCTTAATGCTGTATTTCCTTTTCCTTTTCCAGTTTTGGGTGATAAGGAATCATACTCCTAAGCGCAGGAAGGTTTGGATTATACTGGTGGGCTCAGTAACCATGATATTTTTTCTCAGTCCTTTCTTTGCGAATATGCAGTGGTGGATGTTTAAGGAGCATTTTCCTTTGAATGCTTATTTAATCATTCATTTCGTTAAGGACCTGATCGTTCTTCTGATTGCCATGTTATTCACAGCTTTAATTTTTATATGGAATCAAAACCAGAAAAACTTTCTGGAAAACCAAAGGCTGTCTATGATGGGATTACAGAATCGTTACGATGCTTTAAAGAATCAGATTGATCCTCATTTCCTGTTTAATTCTCTGAATACTTTGAATGGACTGATCGGTTACGATGACGATAAAGCGCATGAATATCTGGACCAGTTGTCTTCCGTATTTCGTTATACCATGCAAAACAAGCAAATAATACAATTGAAAGATGAACTTAGTTTTGTGGAGTCTTACACTTTATTAATGAAAATCCGTTACAACGATAGCCTACAGGTAGAATGCAGCCCGGATGAAAAATATCTGGAATATTATATCCTGCCTTTCGGCTTGCAGATTTTAATAGAAAATGCTATTAAACACAATATTATCAGTAATAAATATCCGCTTAAGATAACTGTTGAAACCACCGAAAGCGAGACTATTTGTGTACGTAATACTGTCCGCCTGAAACCTCACAGAGTCGAAAGCGGTATCGGGCTGGCAAACCTGAATGAGAGATACCAGCTTCTTTTTAATAAAGAAGTTGTTGTTAATCAGGACGATGATTATTTTACTGTGGAGATTCCACTGATAAAAGATATTGAAAAATACAATCAAAAATTCGGGAATGAACAATGAAAGCCGTTATTGTAGAGGATGAATTCGTTGCAGCACAGAGCTTACAACGATTGCTGGAGTCTTTAGAAGAAGAGATTCGCATCTTAACTGTTTTGCAGAGTGTTGAAGAAAGTGTGGAGTGGTTTACCCTGAATCCTGCTCCAGACCTGGTTTTTATGGATATTCATCTGGCCGACGGATCGTCTTTTTCTATCTTTGATAAAATACGTATCGAGTGCCCAATCATATTCACGACTGCTTACGATGAATATTCTTTGAAAGCATTTGAAGTAAATAGTATCGATTATTTGCTGAAGCCTATCAATAGGAAAAATATGGAAAGAGCTCTGAATAAACTAAAGAATCTTTCTTCCAGGAATGAAAACGTAGAGTTGCTTTCTAATTTTCTGGAAACATTCAAACAGAAAAAGACAAATTACAAATCGCATTTCCTGATTCCCCATAAAGACAAATTGATTCCTCTCTCTACGGACCAGATTGCATTTATCTATTCCGAATATAAAATGGCTAAGATCGTTACCTTCAAAAATCATACTTATACTTTGGATACTTCGCTGGATGAAATATCCAGGCAGCTCGATCCGTCTTCTTTTTTCAGGGTAAACCGTCAATATATTTTATCTCACCCATCTATCGATGATATTGCAATATGGTTTGGTGGAAAACTATCGGTAAATTTATCTATACCCACTCCGGATAAAGTTATTGTTAGCCGGGCAAGGGTATCGGAATTTAAGAACTGGTATACTCAGGACAAAGATTAATAAATAAAAAATAATTTATTAAACTTTTCTGTTCATCCCCTTAAAGGGGGTTAAGGGGGATATCCTCTTCCTTTTCCTTTTCCATTTCCATTTCCTCTTCCTTTTCCTACGGTGTAACTTCCGCGGCGTGCCGCAATTAAAACAGTTAACAGTAAACATTAAGCAGTAAGCGGTTAAGAGTTAGTAAGTTCGGTTGCTGTTTTGTTTTATATCCTTAGAAAAAAGGGATGAAGAGTTTTGAAATTTTCGCACGTCCCATTTTTTCAAATCGTGGTCGCATTTAAAAAAATGAGACGTGCCATTTTTTTTGATTTTATAGATGCAGTAATCAGTCACTAGACATCATCATTTCTTCCCATATCTTTTTGATGTTTTCTTCCCCGTCAAAATAAGCGACCTGGGTGTCTTTCCTGAATATTTCATAAGTAGGAACGATAAATAATTTATTCGAATCCGGATATTCGCAGATGTCGTGTCCGATATACGACCTTATGTCCAGATAAATACAAGGTTCAGCTGTATGATTGAACAACTGGTGAGCTCCCGTATTGCCTTTTTCG
>JAJBTS010000210.1 GCA_020860885.1 Bacteroidales bacterium | reverse complement strand
ACTATTCTCTTTTGTAGGATTAAAAGCTGAAGGATTAATTTTTGATGTTCCTCAGGATACTTCTAAATTGCAATCCTTAAACGAAGTCATTATAACCTCTTCTACAAAAGAAACGAATAATTTGCAAACATTACCTGCTTCTGTGTCTTTTCTTACTCCTGTTGTTTTGGAAGGAAGAAAAATTGTAAATGTTAAAGATTTAAGTGCGGTTATTCCTAATTTCTTTATTCCCGATTATGGCTCAAAATTATCTGTTCCTATATATATTAGAGGTATTGGAGAACGTAGTACCGGACAATCTATCGGGATGTACATGGATAATATGCCTTATTTAAATAAATCTGTTTTTGATTTTGAGTTTTTAGATATTAGTCAGATTGAGATTTTAAGAGGCCCTCAAGGTACATTATACGGAAGAAATGCTATGAGCGGTATGATTCATATCAGAACTCATTCTCCACTTCATTCTCAATATGGAAAAATATCCCTCACTACGGGAAATTATGGACTATTCCGGGCAAGGGTTGCAGCTTCCGAATTAATTAGAGAAAATCTAGGTTTAACAATCAGTGGATATTACGATGGTAATAGTGGATATTTTACAAATCAATACAATGGGAAAAAAGCGGATAAACTTAGATCAGCCGGCGCCCGTATGCGTTTGGACTGGAAAATAAATCCTAACTGGGAAGCTCAACTAACAGGCAGTTATGATAAAGTAGAACAAGGCGCTTTCCCTTATGGAGTATATACAAATGGTAATACTTCCAAGCCTAATTATAATTCTCCCGGGGATTACTCCCGTCAGATTGCAGGTGGAAGTTTTAATCTGAAATATGAAAACTCCTCTATTCTTATTAATTCTAACACTGGTTTTTTGTATTTTGATGATGATATGAAAATGGATTTGGATTATAGCCCAGCAAGTAAATTCAGAATAAATCAATTACAGAGTGAGAGATCATGGACAGAAGAACTGACAATAAGATCAAATACAAATAATAATTATCAATGGTCATTTGGGATTTTTGGATTTTATAACGATTTAAAGACCAATGTAGTTACTACAATGGAAAAACAAACTCTTGCTGAAATGCAACAGGGATTTACTATACTGCATGAGCGGGATACAACCCATAGAGTGCCTCTCATGACTATTACAGATTCTGAAATTCCAATTCCCGGATTATTTAAAACTCCTTCTTACGGAGGTGCAATTTTTCATCAATCGACTTATAACAATCTTTTTATTGAAGGATTGTCTGCAATTGCTGGGGTCCGATTGGATTATGAGAAGGTTAAATTGAATTATGATACACACATGCATATGCATTTGGATATAACGAAAGGTGTATTTGGACCTATGCATATAGACAGTACTGTAATAACTCATTTACAAGGTAAACATCAAACTTCTTTTACTGAAATTCTTCCGAAAATAGCTCTCAAATATGAATTTGATCCGAAAAATTATATTTACGGCACAGTATCAAATGGCTATAAAGCAGGAGGGTATAATATCCAGTCTTTTGCAGATATTATAAGAGATGCGAGTCAAAAAAGACCTGGAGCAGAGGATGTATCTGTTATAGATCTTGTTTCTTATAAACCGGAATATTCCTGGAATTATGAAGTAGGTTTTAAAGGAGAATTAGTAAAAGACTATCTTTTTACAGAAGTTGCTTTCTATTGCATTGCTGTAAAAGATATCCAAATTACCGATTTTGTTGAAAGTGGGCAGGGGCGAATATTGAAAAATGCAGGAAAGGCTAAAAGTGTAGGCTTTGATCTTTCTTTGTCGGCTTTTATAACCCCGGAATTAAGTTTCTATCTCAATTATGGATTTACAAGAGCTACATTCAAAGACTATAAGAAAAAGGAACAGTCTACAAACGGACAATTAGAGGAAATTAATTATTCCGGGAACTATATTCCATTTGCCCCCCAGAACACTTTATCACTGAGTGGAGTATATATGAAGAATATTCAGAACAAATGGATTGACTCTTTCAATATGCAGGTCCACTACAATGCTGTAGGTAAAATTTATTGGACAGAAGAGAATGATATTTCTCAGGATATATATGGATTGCTAAATGCTAGAATAGGAGTTAATAAAGGAATTTTAGGAATAAATTTCTGGGCGAGTAATCTTTTAAATACTAAATATACAGCATTTTATTTTGAGAGTCTCGGACAGAACCTGGCTCAGTCCGGCAAGCCATTCACTTTTGGAGTTGATGTAAACTTATCTTTTTAATGGAATGGATCTTTTAGGGGAATGCTTTCATAACTCTTTATGCTTTATGGTATTCCCTTCTTTATCTACCCAACCTATTTGTTTTCCCGGATTACCAACTATAAGAGCATAAGGAGCCACATCTTTTGTGACGACGGTACCGGCTCCAATCATAGCATATTCTCCTATAGTTATTCCACACAATACAGTTGCGTTTGCACCAATAGTTGCACCCTTTTTTACCAATGTATTCCGGAATTCATTCTTCCTTTCTATAAAGCTCCGTGGATTAATTACATTAGTAAAAACACAACTGGGACCTAGAAAGACATCATCTTCGCAATTCACTCCAGTATAGACAGATACATTATTTTGAATCTTTACATTATTTCCAATTATCACATGAGGAGAGATTACTACATTCTGCCCGATATTACAGTTTTGACCAATAATAGAATCTTTCATGATATGGGAAAAATGCCATATCTTAGTATTATCACCTATTTTTGCATCTTCATCTATTACTGCTGAAGGATGTATTTGCTTCTTATCCATAATTAGCTATTTGTTCGATAATATATAATAATTGTTCGCTTTCCATTTCAGTATGTATAGGTAACGAAAGTACAGATTCACAAAGTTTTACAGACTCGCTTAATTCACCCCCTTTTCGTAGGATATTACTGAAAGCTGGTTGTTTATGCAAAGGTAATGGATAGTAGACCATTGTAGGAATATTTTTCTCTGCAAGATATTTCTGTAGTTTATCGCGGTTATTACCCTTTATTTTTAATGTATACTGATGATAAACATGAGATGAGTTTTCTCGGACAGAAGGTAATTGGATTAAATCAGTTAGTCGTTTTAACCCGATAGTATAGCTTTGTGCAACTTTTCTACGAGCTTCAATATATTGGTTCAAATAAGGTAATTTGATCTTTAAAATAGCAGCCTGTAGCGTATCAAGCCGGGAATTACAACCCACTATTTCATGGATATATTTATGGATCTGTCCATGTGAAGCAATCATTTTTAGTTTCTGGGCTAACTCTTCATTATTAGTCAGAATAGCGCCTCCGTCTCCATAACAACCCAGATTTTTTGATGGAAAAAAGGACAATGTCCCTACCTCTCCCATAGTCCCTGCCTGTTTTGTTGTCCCATCTGAGAACGTATAAACAGATCCGATACTTTGGGCATTATCTTCTATCACTGCAATCCCATAATTTTTGGCGATAGAGAGCAGCGGCTCCATGTCTGCACATTGTCCGAAAAGATGCACAGGTATGATGGCTCTGGTTTTTGAAGATATGGCTTCTTCAATTTTTTCGATATCAATAGTAAAAGTCAGAGGATCTACGTCCACTAAAACCGGGGTGAGTCTCAGCAAAGCAATCGCTTCAGCGGTTGCAGCATAAGTAAAAGCAGGTACGATTACTTCGTCGCCAGGTAATAAATTAAGGGCCATTAAAGATATCTGAAGAGCATCGGTTCCGTTGGCGCAGGGTATAACATAATATGCTCCTGTATATTCCGCCAATTCAAAAGTAAATTCCTGTACTGCTTCTCCATTAATATACTTTCCGGATTGGATAACATCCAGAATAGCAGTATCCATTTCTTTTTTTATCTTTTTATATTGGGTGGTAAGATCCACCATTTGAAGATTTGTCATATACTGAGTTCGATTATTTCCATATCTTTTATATCTTCCCCATCAATAACAAATCGTATAAGAGTCCGAACTTGATGAAAGCCATATTTTCCTGCAGCACCCGGATTTACAGATAACATTTGAAACCGTTTGTCGTACATTACTTTCAATATGTGGGAATGTCCGCAAATGAAAAGTTTAGGAGAAGAAATATAAAGCTCTTTCAACGCCCCCGGCGAATATTTTCCCGGATAACCTCCTATATGCATCATTAATACATCCACCCCCTCAATTGTAAATCTTAGTTTTTCCGGACATATTAATCTTAAATCGTGACTGTCTATGTTTCCATATACAGCTCTTACCGGTTTAATTTTTTTTAATTGTTTTAAAATATCTTCACTGCCAATATCTCCCGCGTGCCAGATTTCGTCACAATCAGAAAAAAAATGAATATATCTCTTATCCC
>JAJBTS010000228.1 GCA_020860885.1 Bacteroidales bacterium | reverse complement strand
ATATTACATTTTTTATTTCATATTGCTATTTTTACTTTCCATTCATATGTTGTTTGGGAAGGATTTTCCGCTCTCTAATCCCGGAGATATGAAAGGTATTTACAATGAGGAGGTTGAAAATTCTGTGGGTACGGGAATAAAAGGAGATGGTTATAAATCTGGAAATTCAGAGTTTATAGAAGATGCAGAGATAAATGAAGAACAAATTCAGATTGGTATTGGTGAGGATACAGAGGAAGCTTCTGGTATGAAAGATGGCTGGCCTATTTTAATTCTGGCCTCTTTGGTATATGGAGTTGTTATTAAGTTCCGAAACACAAAAAAAACGTAAGAATTATACTCCTAAAAATAGGGAAGCTATCTCGACCCAATCTGAGATAGCTTCGTATGTATGGTTTTTAATACTATAAATTATTTGTGTTCTGACCAGATCAGGTTTTCCACTTTAAATCCTAAAGATTTGGCTTTTTCCAGATAAGCCAGTTTTACATTTTCCGGGATATAAGTTTCGCGGGATAAGATCCATAGATATTTTCTACTTTTGCCCGCTATTAAAGCGTATTTATATCCACGGTCGATAGCAATTACATTATATCTGGAATAAAAAGGCCCGAAAAAGCTTACTTTCAATTTACCTTCATCCGGATCGCCGGCAAATTTGGCTACACCAGTTACTTCTTCCTTTATACTTTTTTTGTAATTATATCCGCTATTAACAACTTTAATACTTCCGTCTTCGTTCAGAGAATATTCTGCACTCACATTATCCAGACCCTTTTCAAAAAGATAATTGAGTCGGGCTATTTCGTGCCATTTACCTAAAAACTTTTTCACATCAAATGGTTTAACGGCTTTAACACCCATTGGAATTGTACGTGTATTAAAATAGATGGCAACTCCTGTAGCCAATAAAGTTCCTCCGATAACGCCCAGGATCAACCCGTCGTTATTTTTCTTCTTTTTCTTTTTGTAAAACATACTTTTCATATTTTATTGGTTTTTATTTGCTTCTTTGTTATCTCCATCGTTTTCCGGACTTTGAATCTTTTCAATATAAAGAGTTTGAGAAGGGAATGCAAAATTGAGTCCGGCATTATTAAATGCAGTTAATATTTCCATATTAACATTGGATGTAGTTAGTCCTATATCTCCTTTTTTTTCTATATTATAAATGAAAGTTATAACCAATGCAGAATCTGTAAAGTCACTGAAATTAACAACAATATTTCTAGGATTTACATATTGAACTCTGGAGGGAATACTTTTAAGAATATCCATTGCCTTATTCATCTTTTCGGGGGTTGTATCATAGGTTAATCCTATTTTCATAGTTACTCTCCTCATCGGCTCTGCAGAAATATTTATAATAGAAGCATCAGCCATTTTGTAATTAGGAAATGTAATCAGTCGATTATCATAATTTCACATTTTGGTACTTCTTATACCTACATCGATAATAGTACCTTCAAAATCATCTATACGTATAGTATCTCCAATGCTGAAGGGTCGATCGGTTAATATCATAAAAGCTCCGAAAATATTCTTTATAGTATCCTGGGCAGCTAAAGCAAAAGCAATACCCCCAATACCTAACGTTCCTATAAGAGCACTGATATTTACCCCTACATTACTTAATGCCATTACAATACCAATGATCCACACAAGAACTACGATAGTTCTTTTAATAACCGGAAGCATGCGTGTATTATGTACCACAGCTGTTTTGGAATTTTCATTCCGGTTGGTCCAGTAATATTGTATCAGGCTATCTAATAATCTGGAAAAAAACCAGGTAATAATTAATACAATTAATATTCTATATGCATTATCTATTGCATGTACAAAATTATCAGGATATACCAGTCGGTGAATAGCAATCCAAATACCAATCAATCCGACTCCGAATATAATAGGAGATTCAATGGCATCATACAAAATGTCGTCTAATTTATTCCGGGTTTTTTGGGTAAAAGATCTCAGAACCTTTTTATTAAATAAAGAAACTAATTTAGTTACAATTATAGTTCCTAAAACAATTAAAAGCGAGATACCCCAATCTTCAAGTGTATTGCCCCAAAATTCTGTTTCCAACATATAATTTTGTTTTTTTATTTCTACTTTCAACTATATAACTACAAAAATAGCATTTTGTTCAGTCAATTTATATAAGAAAATCTAATTAAAATAAAGTTGGCTTACCGATTGGTTGAAAACCTTATGTTTAATACCGATCTCTCTCGGGTATATATCTAAGCATCTCTCAGGTATATATCCGAGAAGGGAGGTGAAAAGTATTTCGACGTATCTGAGGTATATATCTCAGGCTTGCTCGGGTATATATCCGAGAGAAGGGGATTGATATAAGTTAGGGGAGGGAAGTAAAAGAAGTATCTCTCCGAGAGATAAGATTTCAGGAAAAATACTTCTTTCAATTTATCATTTTTTTTGTATCATTTTTTTTTGTATCCATTAGCTGGTCATTTATATATAGAGAATAGAAATAAATTCCCGGTTCTTGATTCGGAGATTTGAAGCTAATAGTTTCAGTTCCTTTGTTTTCTATAGGTATCTGTGTAATTAATCTTCCCTGATTATCTGTTACTGTAAGTTTAGCATTCATGCAATCTTCAGGAATATTGCACTGAATATTCGTTTCTTGTTGAAATGGGTTGGGGAAATTTTGTTTTAATAATTCCAACGAAGTATCTTCCGGTTTATCTACACTAACAGGTCCTATAATCGGTTCCAGCATTTCTTTTAATAAATCTAATTCCTTTCTTAATGCTTGATTTTCTTCACTTAGTTCCTGAACGGCTTTTACTAAAGGAACTACAAATTCAGCGTATCTTAAACCATATACACTCTTGTCATCGGCAGCAGGATCTACACCGCTAAAATCATAACCTATACTTTGAGCTGCACTTTCTACGTCTTGGGCTACAAATCCGGAATAAGTAATTTGTTGATCATTCTTTATGCTTTTATTATCAATTTTCAAAATATTATTCAAAGCACTCACATCCAAGTTAAAGGTTACCGGTTGTAATAAATTGATAAAACTGAGTCCTGGTACATTATTTTTGATATTTTTCTTTACGCGACTATCCGATAAAGTTGTCCAGTTTACATTTCCCCGTATGCTATTGATCTGGCTATTCCCAATCACTACCTGATTACTGCTGGTAGCTTTAGCATTATTCCCGATCACAACGATGTTTGATAAATTGTCAGTTGTCGCATTTGAAAAATGTCCGATTACTATATTGTCGGATCCGGCTGTATTCTTATATAATGCATGATTACCTACAGCAATATTATTTTTACCAGTAGTCGTTGAAGTCATAGCTAAGACCCCTATGGCAATATTTACCGAACCATCTGTTATTCCTTTCATTGCTTCATAACCTATAGCAGTATTATTATTTCCATGGCCAAATGCAGACGCTTCCGGGTTATTTATTGTTGACCATAATGCTCTGGTTCCTATTGCAGTATTAAAACTACCATCAAAGTTTCCTGCTAATGCTTCCTCTCCAATAGCAATGTTTTGTTGTCCGGTAGTATTAAACCATAAGGAAGATGTTCCGATGGCTGTATTTTGAAATCCGGTTGTGTTGGAATAAAGTGCTCCCGATCCGCAAGCAACATTCCATCCACCTGTAGTGTTTTTTTCCATTGCCTGTACTCCTATTGCAGTATTGTATCCACCTTCCGTATTAGTATATAAGGATTTCATTCCTATAGCGGTATTCTGGTTTCCGGTTGTATTGTGTATTAAAGTCCAGGCACCTATTGCAGTATTATTAGCCCCCGTAGTATTATTGATGAGGGCATTAAATCCATTAGCTGTGTTTTGGGCACCAGTAGTATTACTTGAAAGAGCTTTAAATCCGGTTGCAGTAAGTGCCGTTCCTGTAGTATTGGCAACTCCTGACATATATCCTATAGCAGTATTTCCATCAACTGTGTTTCTTTGAAGAGATGCTTGGCCTATAGCTGTATTATAACTGCCTTTACTATTTGATAATGAGCTTGCTCCTATTGCAACATTACAGCTGCCAAGATTATACATTAAAGCCCAATGACCAACAGCCGTGTTCTCTGCACCTGTACCAAATTGTAATGCTTGTACTCCAAATGCACTGTTTCCCGTTCCTGTAGAAGTGTAAATTAATGATTTATACCCAAATGAAGCATTGTATTTTCCATCTTCGTAGCCTGTAAACCCAGAAAGAATATTATTCGCCTTGAATATTAGCGGTTGATTGGTCGAATATCCGACAAAATTTTCGGAATTAGTTGCGGAATTACCTTTTAATGACCAGTATTGATCGGATTGTGAGTAGCTTATTGAGATTATGGTTAAAT
>JAJBTS010000356.1 GCA_020860885.1 Bacteroidales bacterium | reverse complement strand
TTCCGGAAAAGAAGAGAGTTCGAAAGTGCCAATCTCTTTTTTCCCAGCTTTCATGTTTATTTTTGTTACTTCAGGGGATATATTAAGAGAAAATTCGATTTTAGTCCTGAGTGTATCTGCCATGTGAGGATCTACCTTTAAAAGAATAGGTTGGTTTTCATATAATTTAGTTTTGGATAGTCCTAGATATTTTAATTGGACATATTCTGTATTAAGTCCGAAATTTTCCACTAACTTTCTGAAATTCCCCTGGGAACTCAATTTTAGGGTTTCATCTTCTATATTGACAGACCCTGAACTAAATCCGAAACTACTCATTAAGGAGGATGCTTTAGATATATTACCTCCTACGAGAGATTCGTCATGCCGCAGGCCAACCTGAGCTCTCACATTCCAGATAGGGGTAGCTGTTTTTAAGTGGATGATGCCTATAATACCACAAATTCCAAAGCCAATAAGGAAATAATACCAGTTTTTTAGGATAAATTCCAGAATTTCTGTAATTTGTTCTTTAGTGCTTTTATTTGTTGATGTTTGCATGATTATTTATTAGTTTTTATTTTACGACAATACTGATTACTGTGGTTACAACTGAAACAGCAGCAAAAATAACGGATGCCAATGATATACTATAATTTTCAGCAGCACCAAATCCACTTGCTTTTTTCCGGGTATTGTTAGGCTCTACATAAATAACGTCATTTTGTTGAAGGTAATAATAAGGAGAAGCTATAATGTCCGCTTGAGTTAAATCATAAGTATAAAATTCTTTTTTTCCATTATTGTCTCTTATCAATTTTATGTTTTCCCTCTTTCCATAAATGGTAAGATCGCCTGCTGCTCCGATAGCATCCAGGATCGAAATCCTTTCATCTCTTACATTTATACTTCCGGGCCTGTTAACTTCGCCCAGAACAGTCACTTTAAAAGATGCTATTTGAAGATTGATGATTGGGTCGGGCAGATAATTGGTGATGTTCGCTTTTAATGCATCTATGGCTTGTGAACGGGTTAATCCTTCCAGTTTAATTTCTCCGATAACCGGAAAGTTGATGTATCCGTTTTTATCTACTTTATAAGTTTGCATACTTACGGACTGAACGGATCCTCCATCTCCAAGGTATGAATTCATAGGTAAATTGAATTGAGCGACCTGGGTTTGATCCAATATAGGGGAAGATACTGTAATCATTAATTCATCATTGGTCTTGATCGTGGGTTCATAAGCATAAAAGTTGTCGTCTATTTCTTTAGTATATTTTTCAAAGTCCTGAAAATAAGCAACATCGGTAGGTACGGACTTACATGAAAATAGTAAAATACTTACGGAAAGAAGAAACAATAATTTTAATTTCATATTGAGTGTAAACATTATAGAGTTAAAATTGAATTTGCAAAGATAAGTTATTCTCTAAAATTGATAACGAATAAACGTGAAAAATAGTATAAAATCTTTTTTTTTTTTACTTTTGCATCATGATAGATATTCCTTTTCATATAGCTTATTTGTTAACAAAGCACGAATGTGTGATTGTACCTGATCTGGGAGCATTTATTGTTTCCTTGAATGAGGAGAATTATGT
This sequence comes from Bacteroidales bacterium, assembly GCA_020860885.1. Lineage (GTDB taxonomy): Bacteria > Bacteroidota > Bacteroidia > Bacteroidales > Azobacteroidaceae > Azobacteroides. Next base: position 2,840 of record JAJBTS010000356.1, on the reverse strand, counting down.
CGGGAAAGAATCTTTATCTCTTTCATCTTATATATTAGGGTTTAATTCCGATATAAAGCATAACGATGGCTTATTGGCATCTTTTATTTCTTCGAAAGGAAATATTTCTTATAACGAAGCATGCTTGAGGATAGGCCGGTACGTAGAGTTTGTAAAGAAGCAACTTTGGGAAGGCAGGATAATTCAGATTTTGAGAGTCGGCAAACTACAATTATCCCCGGATGAAAAGATCGTTTTTATTCCTTCTTTTAATTTAAGTTGTAATGCAGGTAATTTCGGATTTAATGAATTCTATATACCATCACTCTTTGAATTGGCAGAATTAAATACTGATATAGCTAAGGAATATGTAACAAAAGAAAAAACCATTGTTCTTCCTTTAAAAAGAAGGAAGATCGTTAAAGTCGCTTCTGTAGCAGCTGCGGTATTGACATTATTCCTGGTCTCGACTCCATTGAATGAGAATCTGATTAGTCGCCCTCAACAGGCTAGTTTCATTACTCTTCCTAAAAATACCAGGGATTTACAGGATAAGAAAGAAGTAGATATTTATAAAAATGCTACGGAAGAGGTGGCTCAGGACAAATCGAGAGTTGAAGAATCTCCCCGGAAAGTGAGCGGCCGATCGTATTATATAATTATTTCCAGCCTTCCGACCAATGAAACTGCACAACAAAAGGCAGAAGAATACCGGCAAAAGAAGTTTCCTAAAGCAGATGTAATTACTTCAGAAGGAAAGAACAGGGTGTACGTCGATAAATTTACAGATAAAGAGGAGGCTGAAAAATATCTTCAGAATTTTAGAAAAGAAAATCCTGATCATGTTAAGGCATGGCTTCTTAGCCAGCGTAACTGATGGAGAAAAAAGAATGGAAAAGTTTGTAAAAGAAAAACTTTATCGTAACTTTGTGCCCGCTAATACAAAATTCAAATAAAAATACAAAATTAAATTTTAAAATGGCAACTAAAATCAGATTGCAAAGACATAGTCGCAAAGGGTACGCGTTTTACCACATCGTGATCGCAGATAGCAGAGCTCCACGTGATGGAAAATTTATCGAGAGGATTGGTTCTTATAACCCCAATACGAATCCTGCTACAATAGATTTAAAATTCGACAGAGCTTTGTATTGGTTACAAGTAGGGGCTCAACCTACAGATACAACAAGAAATATCCTTTCTCAGGAAGGCGTGCTTTTGAAAAAACACCTCTTAGGCGGTGTGGCAAAAGGTGCATTCAGTGAAGCAGATGCGGAAACAAAATTTGAAGCTTGGAAAAATTCAAAACAATCTGCTACTTCTGCTAAAGTGAATAAACTGAGTGAAGAAGAAAGAAATGCAGAGAAAGCCCGTTTGGAAGCAGAAAAAGCTGTGAATAAAGCAAAAGCTGAGGCCTTGGCAGCTAAAAGAGCAGAAGCCAAAGCTGAGGAAACAGAAGCGTCTACAGAAAGTGAAGAACTTCCTGCAGAAGAACCTCAACAAGAAACTCCTGCAGCAGAAGCAGAATAATATTTAATTTTCAATACAATTAAAAGGGTTATCCTACTGGGATTAACCCTTTTTTTATGTATGTTTGCATTTAATTAATGCAATTTCACAATTAAACATGGAAAAACTAAAAATCTTTATATTATTAATTATAGTATTGTGTTCTTGTACAGATGGTGATTTGCCGGATGTTAACGGAATGTGGCAATTAAAAACGGTAGAAAATGAAGCGGGAGAGGTACAAGTGGTAGATACTATTTATTATAGCTTTCAGCGGCAGGCTATTTTTTCTTATACCTTGCTGAATGAAGTCTCCGGAAAACCGGCATCGACTATTGTTCTGTATGGTTACGTGAGTTTTCCTGATGGTAATAATTTGACCCTTGTGATGGATAAACAATACGATACTTATAATTTTGACGTTTTTCCCAGGCTGGAGAGAAATATGAATTATAATATTTTACATCTGGATTCAAAGAAAATGGTTTTATTCTACAATGGGGAAACTTATAATTTCATTAAATTTTAATCACCCATGAAACATTATCTGATACTGTTATTTTGTTGTACTGCATCTTTATTTAGTAATGCACAAATAACTCATACCTATAGGGTCGAATCATTCGGATCTTTAAGCTCCGGCAAAAACACTCCTTTTTGGATGGTCAACCGTAATTGGGGTGTCATCCCGTTAGAGGCAGATAATTTTTATCTGAGAGCCTCTTCTTTTTATGAACAAAGATTGAGCGAAGACTGGCTTTTGGATGCTGGTGTGGATGTTATAGGTTCTAATAATGATAATTACGGAAATTTTTGGTTGCAGCAACTCTATGGACGTTTGCAATGGAAAAAGTTGAGGCTGGATATTGGTTCCAGAGAAGATTATCTTTCTTTCCTGAATCCTTATTTAAGTTCCGGAGATTTTATGCATTCGAACAATGCCCGTCCTATTCCTCAGGTTAAAGTAAGTATAAGTGATTTTTTACTTATTCCTTATACAAAAGGAAATATGTATATTAAAGGGGATTTCTCGGTCGGCTGGTTTTTAGACGGAAAGAGACAGGAAGATATTGCCCGTCCTTTCAATCAGGATTATGCAAAAAAAGAATTGTCTCATAATAAATCCGTATTTTTTAGATTCGGAAATATAGAAGAAAAAAACCGGATGCAATTTACTTTAGGATTGATTCATGCTACAAAATGGGGTGGGGAGTTGTATCAATACAGATATATTAATAATGAATGGATATATTCTGTTACAAAACACCCCAAAGGATTGGATGACTTTTTCCGTGTAGTAATTGCTAAAGAAGGTTCTTCTTCTTCTTCACGATCAGATAAAGAATATCTGG
>JAJBTS010000124.1 GCA_020860885.1 Bacteroidales bacterium | reverse complement strand
TCTTTCCATATGGAACGTGAATCTATTGTTTATAAGTACGATAATAATAATTATTCGAAAGAATGTATTTCCTACAGAAATGATGAGCTCAGACAAAAGGTGTCTATTGTCACTACAGGTGGCAATATGACTCAAATAACCGTATCTGAAATTGTTAATTCTGTTGAGCTTGTTACGACCTATAACTACGTCTACGATAATAAGGCTAATATTCCTTTGTCTGAGAATGTATTCTTCCGGCCTTTTGATGTGATTCCGACTGCCCGTTTGTATTCCTTTTTGCCGGAATATTTTGGTTCAAAGAATAAAAACAATGCGAAAGAAGTGCTTATAACTTATTCTGAAAATATTTCTATCGACTGGCGGGATTACTATCGGATGAAATATGAAAACGTAATCCACTCACAGTATCAATTACTGGAAAAAGTAAAATTGGAAGGCTCCCGAATCAATCAGAATGGAGAGTCTGTTGTAGATGAAGCTGAGGTAACCTTTTTGTACGAGCAAAGGTATTAAGAACCAGGTTGGTTATATCTAATAAAAAAAAGCTGTTCAACGAACAGCTTTTTTTATTAAGTATTTTAATTTGCTATTAAGCTTCCGCTACAGGCTCAATAGAAACATACGATTTATTGTCCTTTCTTTTTCTGAAAGCAACTTTACCATCTACAAGAGCATAGAGAGTATGGTCTTTTCCCATACCAACGTTTTCTCCCGGATGATGTTGAGTTCCTCTTTGACGAATAAGGATGTTACCTGCTTTGCAGCTTTCACCACCAAAAATTTTAACGCCTAATCGTTTACTGTGCGATTCGCGTCCGTTCTTTGAACTACCGACTCCTTTTTTATGTGCCATTTTACTAGAATTTTAACGAATTAAGCTTGAATATCTTTAATCACGATTTGAGAGAATTGTTGACGGTGACCGTTTAATTTACGGTATCCTTTTCTTCTCTTTTTCTTGAAAACCAAAACTTTATCTCCTTTTACGAGCGGAGTAATAATTTCAGCTACCACTTTTGCTCCTTCTATTACGGGAGCTCCTACTGTTACATTGCCGTCGTTGTCGGCTAACAGTACTTTGTTGAATTCTACCTGAGATCCTGTTTCACCTTCTAAATGGTGAACATACAATTTTTGATCTTTCTCAACTTTAAATTGTTGACCTTGAATGTCTACGATTACGTACATCGATTTGTAATTTACAAGTTATTTCCGGGGGTGGAAAGATTTATCCTTTCTCTTTGTTAACCCTTGAAGATTTTTCAGCCCACAAAATTAGTGTTTTATTTTTATATATACAAGAGTTATTTGCTATAACAATAGTTGTGTATATTCATTTCTTTTTTTAATTGCTTTTAGTTATCTTTGTGTTCCGTAAAAGATTAAAGTACTTCATGGATAATTATATTGTATCAGCAAGGAAATACAGACCTGCAACCTTTCATTCGGTAGTAGGGCAAAAGTCGCTCACTACTACGCTCAAGAATGCTATTCATAACAATAAACTGGCTCATGCTTATTTGTTTTGTGGACCCAGAGGTGTTGGTAAAACTACCTGTGCCCGGATTTTTGCAAAAACAATCAATTGCCAGAATCCTCAGGCCGACGGAGAAGCTTGTAACGAATGCGAGTCTTGTAAAGCTTTCAATGAGAACCGGTCTTATAATATCTATGAACTGGATGCGGCTTCCAATAATTCTGTAGACGATATTCGTTCTCTGACAGATCAGGTTCGCATACCTCCTCAGATAGGAAAATACAAAGTTTATATTATTGATGAGGTACATATGTTATCTACGCAGGCTTTTAATGCTTTTTTGAAAACCCTGGAAGAGCCTCCTCATCACGCTCTTTTTATCTTAGCGACCACTGAAAAGCATAAAATTATTCCAACCATATTATCCCGTTGCCAGATTTATGATTTCAACAGGATAAGTATTAACGATATTGTGGAGTATCTGGAGTATGTTGCAGGTAATGAAAATATAGAAGCCGAAAAGGAAGCTTTGAATACCATTGCGCAAAAAGCCGACGGAGGTATGCGTGATGCTTTGTCTATTTTTGATCAGGTAGTGAGTTTTTCCGGAGGAAATATTACTTACCAATCTGTTATTCAAAACCTGAATGTGCTGGATTACGAATATTATTTCCGTATTGCAGATGCTTTATTGAAAAGGGATGTGAGCGCCTGCTTATTGATACTTAATGATATTCTTGCAAAAGGTTTTGACGGGCAGCAGATCGTAAACGGACTTGCTAATTTTTTCCGTGATGTTTTGGTTTGCAAAGATCCGCAAACGATCGTGTTGTTCGAAGTGGGTGATGCTGTTAAAGAAAGATATATTCAGATGGCTCAGCGATGTAGCAATGAGTTCCTCTACAAAGCCATTGAATTAAGCAACGAATGTGACTTAAATTACCGGTACAGCAAGAATAAGAGGTTGCTGATCGAATTGCTTCTCATTCGTATAAGTCAGCTCAATCATCAATTAGTACCGATTGATGACAAAAAAAAAATAAAGATTGAACCTTTAACGAAAGGAAATTCGGATAGTTCTGAAAAGTTGCTACCCTCTTCTTCTGTTCCGGAGAAAAAGGAGAAAGCACTAGAAATACAGAATACGGATGTGGAAGTACAACCAGTCAGGCCTCAGCCTCAGCCACAGAACCAGTCCCATATTTCTTCTCAGTCATCATCTTCCTCTCAGTTAGCAAAAAATAAACTACGAATTTCATTAAAGAAAACGGCTGTTTCTTCTGAGGAGGAAAAATCTAAAACAGAAAATAAGGTAGAAGAGCTTGTGTTGTCTAATGTCTTTACTCAGGAAGATTTAGAAAAGTTCTGGAAAGAATATGCTTTAATGGAAGATGATAACCATCTGAAAAATACAATGCTGAATATTGTTCCCTTGCTGGAAAATGACAATCACATTCTTGTGTGGGTATTCAATCCGGATCAGCAAACGAAATTGCAGGATAAAGCAAGTAATATAAAAAGATTTTTAGCTCAAAAGCTTCAGAATAATCAAATACACTTAGAGATCCGGGTTACAGAAAATAAAAACGAATTTATCCCTTATACAAACAGGGATAAATTCGATTATATGGTTGAGAAAAATCCTAGCTTACTTAACCTGGTAAAGGATTTTAACTTACGGCTTGACTAGCCATCCTTAAAACTCCTGCTTTACGGAAACATTTATCAATTTTGTCAAGGGCATAATCCAGTTGATCGAATGTATGCGTTGCCATTAAAGAAAAACGAATCAGTGTATCGTTGGAAGATACTGCCGGAGATACAACCGGGTTTACAAAAACACCTTCTTCGAATAATTTCGTTGTGATTGCAAATGTTTTGTCGTTGTCGCGGATGTAAAGCGGTATTATAGGCGTAGACGTGTTCCCGATTTCAAAGCCTCTTTCTTTGAATCTTTGCAGTGCATACTCGGTCAGTTTCCAGAGATGTTCAATGCGTTCCGGCTCACTAACCATTATATCAAATGCGGCGCTTGCTGCTGCTGTGGCGGCTGGAGTATTGCTGGCACTGAAAATGTAAGGGCGTGAATTGTGACGAAGATAATTAATTACAGATTCTGATCCGGCAATAAATCCCCCTATGGAGGCTAATGACTTGCTGAAAGTTCCCATAACTAAATCGACTTCGGGTAGTAATCCGAAATGATCGGTAGCCCCTCTGCCCTGGCGTCCTAAGATTCCCAGGCCATGTGCTTCATCGACCATTATATTGGCGTTGTATTTACGTGCAAGACGTACGATTTCAGGGATATTTGCGATATCACCTTCCATACTGAATACACTGTCTACAACAATCAACTTGATTTTATCCGGTTCGCATTTTTGAAGCTGCTTCTCCAGGGAAACCATATCGTTGTGCCTGAATTTTAATTTTTGAGAGAAAGAAAGTCTGTGTCCCTCAATAATAGATGCATGATCAAGTTCGTCCCATAAGATATAGTCTTCTCTTCCTGTAAGGGAAGAAACCACTCCTAAATTGACCTGAAAACCAGTGGAGTAAGTGATGGCATCATCTTTTCCAAGAAAATTAGCAATTTTCTTTTCAAGTTCAAGGTGTATATCAAGGGTTCCATTAAGAAAACGACTTCCGGCCATTCCTGTTCCGTATTTTTTAGTTGCAGCAATAGCCGCTTCTTTAACTTTCGGGTGATTGGTTAAGCCTAAATATGCATTGGAGCCGAACATTAATACCTTTTTGCCATTGATGACCACTTCGGTGTCCTGATCACTTTGTATAACTCGAAAATAAGGATAGATACCTGCGGCTTTCACCTTTTGTGGAGCATCGTATTTGCTTAGTTTATCGACTAAAAGATTCATAATTAATACAATGAATGTTTAAATTAATATTATTTTATCATGTATTACTGCCTTTTTTTTACGCTTGTAAAG
>JAJBTS010000195.1 GCA_020860885.1 Bacteroidales bacterium | reverse complement strand
AAACTAAAAATTAAAGAATATGCCATGAAAAAATTACTATTCCTTATTTGCTTAAACATATTAAGTTTTTCTGCAATAGCACAGTCGAAAGAGGCTTTGAATCTGGTTCCTATTCCCGCAAAAATAAAGACCTTATCCGGAGAATTTACTTTGGATAAAAATACCCAAATTGTTCTTTCGGAAGATAATGAATCTATGCGGAACGCTGTTGGCGTATTTAATTCTTTAATGAGAAGAGCCGCCGGGTATGCACTGAAAATAACTACAGACCAAAGATCTTCGAATACCATTGAGTGTAGAATTAATCCTTCGATCTCAAATCCGGAAGGATATAAGCTGATAGTAAATAAAAACAAAGTATCTGTAGAGGCGCAAACGCCACAAGGTATTTTCTATGCCATGCAAACGCTTCGTCAATTACTTCCTATGCAAATCGAAAGACCATTTCAAAGCAATGTCGAATGGAAAGTCTCTTGTGTAGAAATAGAAGATGAGCCCCGGTTTAGACATCGGGGATTAATGCTGGATGTCTGCCGCCATTTTCATTCCAAAGAATTTGTGAAGAAATTTATAGATATGCTTGCGTATCATAAGATGAATACTTTCCACTGGCATTTAACAGATGATCAGGGTTGGCGCATTCAAATAAAAAAATATCCGCGTCTGACCGAGATAGGCGGTTTTCGTCCGAGATCTATGATACTGGTAAGGGAAGAGAACGGAAGCATCACCCGCACCTGGGAAAATGAACGGTATGGTGGATATTACACTCCGGAAGAAATCAAAGAAGTGATTGCTTATGCTGAAAAGAGATTCGTAAATATTATTCCGGAAATAGAATTTCCGGGTCATGCTACAGCAGCCTTAGCTGCTTATCCTGAATTATCATGTTCCGGAGGTCCTTTTAATGTTGAACTTACCTACGGAGTGTTTAATGATATTTTCTGCACGAAGGAGAAAAACTTTGAATTCATGGAGAATGTTTTATCCGAGGTTATTGACCTTTTCCCCGGGAAATATATTCATATAGGCGGAGATGAAGCTCCTAAAGTGCGCTGGAAGAACTGTGCTCATTGCCAGGAATTAATTAAAAAAGAAGGATTGAAGGATGAACATGAGTTGCAGTCTTATTTTATCAAGCGAATAGAGAAATTCGTAGAATCCAAAGGCCGTCGTATAATAGGTTGGGATGAAATACTTGAAGGAGGGTTGGCTCCGAATGCAACTGTTTTATCGTGGCGTGGAGAAGAAGGAGGTATTGCAGCAGCAAGACAAGGAAATGATGTGATCATGGCTCCTACCAGTTATGCTTATCTGGATTACTATCAGGCTAATCCCAAAACTCAGCCTCCGGGTATCGGAGGGTTTGTTCCTTTGTGGAAAACTTATAGTTATGAACCGGTACCTGCCGAATTAACGCCTCAGCAAGCAAAACATATTTTAGGAATGCAGGGCAACATCTGGACCGAGTACATACGTACTACCGATCATGTCGAATATATGGCATTTCCCCGGGGAGCGGCTATCGCAGAAACAACATGGTCTCCGAAAGAAAAAAAGAATTACGAAAATTTTAAAGCGCGTATCATCGAACAATTCAAACGTTACGATGAAATGAATTGGAATTATTGTGATGCCATACTCACGGAAGTGGAATAATTTATAAAGAAAATATACCAAGGGGAAGCTGTCGGGAAAGTTAAAGAATTTACTTCTTAGACCCGAGCCTTAAAGGGGTAAGGGTTAAAAGTTCTTTTCAGGCAGCTTCTTTCTTAAACCAAATATGGAACAGGCTGTATATATAATAGGATTCGTAGTCTTGCTGGTAGTGGCGAACCACTTCATGAAAAAGGTTAAAACCGATTCTGAGTATGAAGAGGCTAAAATGCTTGAAGAAGAACAAATAAAAAAAGAGGTTCAGGAAGAAGAAGTTGTTGATAAAGAGTGAATAAATAGAGAGCAAATGTGTGTATTAGTCTTTATTCAAAAAGATTCTTAAACCTGTTTTCGGAGAAGAAATTGCATTAATCCTTATTTAGAGGATTATATTATATACGATATATGAAATTATCTATTCATGAAATAGCGTTAATTATTAAGGCATGGACTAAAAAAAATGTGTTGGATACTGAAATCTCAGTTTTGCTGACCGATAGCCGCTCTTTGTCCGAACCGGAAGCTACCTTGTTTTTTGCATTACCTACTCCGCACAACGATGGGCATAAATATATTTCAGACCTATATAAAAAGGGAGTCCGTAATTTTGTTGTTCAGCATGAGTTTGACGGAATGAATCATATTCCGGACGCCAATTGTTTATGGGTGGAAGATACTTTACTGGCTCTTCAGGAATTGGCTGCTTATAACCGTGGACAATTTTCGATCCCCATTATCGGTATTACCGGAAGCAACGGAAAGACGATTGTAAAAGAATGGTTGTATCAATTGTTGCACGATACCTTTTCTATAGTACGTTCTCCCCGTAGCTATAATTCCCAGACGGGCGTTCCTCTTTCGGTCTGGCAATTAAACCCATCGACGGAATTGGGAATCTTTGAAGCAGGCATCTCCCTGCCTAAAGAAATGGAACGTTTGGAAAAGATCATTAAACCGACGGTAGGAATATTTACTACGATCGGAGAAGCTCATCAGGAAAACTTCTTCTCTCAGGAAGAAAAATGCCTGGAAAAACTGATCTTATTCAACGATAGTAAAATCATTATTTACAACGAAGACCAGCTTCTGGTAAAATACTGTATGGAGAAGAAAGGTTTTACCGGTAAAACATTCTCCTGGTCTGTAAAGAATCGGCAAGCACCCTTATATATAACCGGTATTCGAAAAGAAATAGATCACAGTGTTATCAGTTATCAGTTATCAGTTATCAGTAAACAGTCAATCGGGGATTCAATAATAAAAATCCCTTTTACGGATGATGCCGGTATTGAAAATGCGATTCATTGCCTGGCGCTTGTTTTATATCTGTCTCCTGATGTGGATAATCTTCCCGAAAGGTTTGAAAAGTTAGATCCGGTAGCTATGAGGCTGGACGTGAATAAAGGCATCCAAGGTAATATTTTAATAAACGATACTTATAATTCGGATATAAATTCGTTATCCATCGCTTTGGATTTTTTATCCCGTCGGGCGGGCGATAACCCTCTTAAAAAGGTTTTGATATTATCGGATATATTACAATCCGGTATGGTTCCTGCCGCTTTTTATCGTAAGGTTGCAGAATTGATACATCAAAAGGAAGTGCAGCGTATTATAGGAATTGGTCCGAATATAATGTCGCATTCCAATTTGTTTCATATAGAGAAAGAATTTTATCCGACTACGGAAAGTTTTCTCGATTCGGGAAACTGGCGGGGGATAAAAGATTCTATCGTCTTGATTAAGGGATCCCGCAAATCACGTTTTGAAAGGATTTCGGAACAATTAGAGGAAAAGGTGCATCAGACCGTTTTGGAAGTCAATCTGGATGGTATTATTCATAATCTGCGGTATTTTCAATCCAGGCTTAAACCGGATACAAAAATTATTTGTATGGTTAAGGCATTCGGATACGGTGTGGGTTCTTATGAATTAGCAAAAACATTTCAGGAGAGAGGTGTGGATTATCTTGCCGTAGCCTTAGCCGACGAAGGAGCCGAGTTGCGGAGAGAAGGGATTACAATGCCTATCATGGTGATGAATCCGGAAGAGCACGCATTTAATACTTTGTTTGAATACAATCTGGAACCCGAGATTTATAATATGCACATGTTGGACGCAATTATTAAAGAAACAGAGCGTAGAGCTATTCTTTATTATCCGGTTCATATTAAGCTTGATACCGGGATGAACCGTTTAGGCTTCGATGCGGAAGATATGCCTGTGATTGCCGGGAAATTAGCTAAGCAAACCGGCGTGATCGTTAAATCGGTGTTTTCCCATTTGGCTGGAAGTGATTCGCCTTTGCTGGATGATTTTACGGAAAAGCAGATAAATGTTTATAAAACAGAAGTCAATTTGTTGGAAGGACTTCTGGGATATCCTGTCCTCCGGCATATTCTTAATTCGGCCGGAATAGAACGTTTTACATCCGCTCAGTTTGATATGGTACGTCTGGGGATAGGTTTGTATGGCATTTCTGCTGTGGAAGAAAATAATCTGGTACCGGTAGCAACCTTAAAAACCAAGATCTTACAGATAAGAGATGTGGAGAAAGGCGCTACTGTGGGCTACGGGCGAAGAGGAATTGTTTCCAGGGATTCCAGAATAGCAATTCTGCCTGTCGGATATGCCGATGGCTTGGACAGACGTTTGGGAAACGGACGCGGGAAAATGTGGGTGAAGAACCGGGAAGTTCCTACTATCGGGAATATTTGTATGGTTATTTCAATGATAGATGTTACGGATAGCCAGGGCGAAGAAGGGGGTGAAGGAATTGTTTTCGGAG
>JAJBTS010000276.1 GCA_020860885.1 Bacteroidales bacterium | reverse complement strand
TGCTGAAATATTCTTTAAATTGCATAGGCACATATCTGTTATTTAATAAGTCCAAATGTTTAGTCATTTCCGAATTCAAATCACCATTTTTCTTTTTTAAGAATAGATTTAGTGTAGTTAATTTTTCTTCATCGTATTGTATTGTTACAATTGCGTTTTTCATAATATCACCTCACATAGTCATTTCAGGTTGAGTATCATTTATCATTGTATTTTCAGTAGTTATAGCCTTATATATCCCATATATGTTTTCTGATACATCATTGCCGAAATCACGCTCAAACTCAACGCCTAAAACCAATATTTCTTTTTGGCTATCTGTAAGCATTGAGCAAACCGCCTCTACAGGATACGAATCGCATAATTTGTCTGCAATTGAAAGATCAAAACTGTTTGTGATTTTCATTGCAGCCTCCATATCTGATAATGCCTTTTCTACTTTGGGCAAATCATAATATGATTTCCAACCGACAAATTGGTTATCATTAAATAATCGGGAATCTTTGTTGATATTCAGCTTTTCCTCCAGCTTGGCAATTGATTTTACAGTATCGTTATATGAAGCAAGACCATTTGAAACAAGCGTATTTTCAACATCGGTCTTAAACATTTCCCACGGAGTTCTGTACGGATATTCATTCATAAATTGCCATCGGTTATTTAAGTCCATAACCTCTTGTGTTGTATAATCGAAACTGCTAAACTGCTTGCCTTTTGAGTTCTCAATATGTCCTGAGCCATCTTCATATAGAACCCAAGACCAATCATTAATAAGCTGTGCCTTTTTATTCAAGTCATCCATATCTGCCACCTCACATATTCGGTTCAAAATCCGGAATGTCATTTTTAATCCAACCTAATTCGCTGTCAAACATTTTATCATTAGGTAAATCTGTTTCCTCTAACGCTATATTTTCTATACAACAGTTCATAAAACTTGAATTAGTTGTTTGACAATTCTTAAGTACTGCATCCTTAAAATTGCTGTGAGTAAAGTATGCCTTATCAAGATTACAAGAAAAGAACCTTGAGTTTTGAAACTCCGCTTCTTCTGCTATAGCATTATACAGAGAACAGTTACTGAACAACGCATTTTGCAGATTACAGTTAACAAGCGATGCATTATCAAAAGTACAGTGATAAAACTTGCAATTCTTGAAATCAGCACCATTCAAATCCTTGCCCGAAAAGTCAACATTCAAAAATGCCTTGCCGCTCAAATCCATCTTTTCACCTTCACCGCCATAAAGCCACAGCACATGTCTTGCACACAATATTTCAATGTCTGTAAAATTCTCATCGGAATAATCGAAAGGAATATCAATTGCTTTACTGTTAAGCATCAACTCAATACTGTCGGAGTATAGAATTGTTTCATCGACATTGCCTGAATCCTTAAGCATATCATCAATCAATGCAGGATACACGGCAGGTTCTCCGACTCGGTTGTATTTGTTAATATCAACTCTGTATTCGGGGTTTCCAGATTCTTCACAATTTGCGATTGCTTGGTTCATTATGCTGTTGGTCACTTCAACCATTCGCTTATTGAATGATTCAAGAGCCGGGAATTGTTCAAGTGTCACGCTTTGCTTAATATTAGGTATATATGCTGAATAACGAGCATAATCACAGCCTTCGCTGTTTATGAGAATTCCGTCTTCGGTATCAGAACCTAAAACAAGCAGACAATGTGTTATCCCGTTATTGTCAACTCTCATAAGATCCTTGTATTTTGATATGTAATCCTTATCTTCGAGCAAGCCATTACACAAAGACGAAAATTCCGCCTGTGATATTTCAATCACTTTTTCTACTACACATTTTTGCAAATCAACTTGAGAATCTTTTCTTCTCATAACTGTATTTATAACCAAAAATAATACCTCCTTAATAAAAAATCAGCGGTATCGTGATTGATACCGCTTTTCGTTTTAAATATTCAATTTGAATCAGCATCCGTTTCTTCAATATAGTTAATATACGGAACTTTAAGCCAATGAGTCCAACCGCTTGAGGTAATCGGAGTTTTGATTACACCATCGTATGTATTTGCTGCGTGAATTACATATCAGTTTCCAATATATACTCCTATATGTCCTTGATGCCATACCGCTATACCGGGTATATCAGGCATGGTACTTATAGGTCCTTTCTCAACAGCAGCATTAAACATACCGTCAGCAGTTACATCTTTCATACCGTTTGTTCCGTACTTAATAGTTCCGCTTGTTTCGTCATACCAACCATAGCCTTTAATTAATCCAACACAGTCAGAAGTTCGTCTTCCAAGCCAATGTGACTTGATATAATCCTCCTTATCTGTAACATTAGCACCGAAAACTTTTTAAGCCTTTTAAGCTCACTTGAAGTTAAAACATCTCCGTGCGAACCCCAAACATAACCCCATTTATTGTCATAAGCCATTTGTGCCCATTAACTAAATCAAGATTATTCTTATCTGTGTTACTCAAATCAATATCGATAACGGTATTTGAAATTACAGACATTAAGTGACTGAAATCTTCGGCTGATATATTCGTACCGAAAGCGGAATTCAACATATTAAGTAGTTCGTTGTCGTCCTTTGCCTGTTCAAAACAATCAACAAGTTTTGGTATGAAATCACTGTCGGTTTTCTCAATATCGTAAAAAGCACAAGCGTAAACCGCCTGTGCCTTTTTACCTACAATGCTTTTTAGTTTTCGCTTTGAGCATTCTTTTGAAATCTCATTCATCACATTTTCAACATGCTGTAGTTTTGCTTTTCCTTCTGCTGACATATTTTGCACAATCGTTTGTTGTGCCTGAACGGTGTCAATATCCATTTCGCCAAGATTACTCATAACACCCATATACACAATCAAAGGCAGAAAGAACAGCATAATTATTGAACATAGGATTGTAGCTATTGCAGCTCGCCCTCGCTTATCCGATGCAACGACAACGGTTGCTTTTGCGGCAGCTACTTCTGCGCTCATATAAATCGCCTCGTATAATAAAGTAGTAGTTATTAAATTCCCTCTCCAAGGACAAATATGCTACACTGAATAAGATGCTGTGGATTGGTATATTTCACCTACCTCAAGGCGGTTTACTGGAGGTTCCAGCAACAGCTCTTTACAGTATTGTTAATCAGTTAGATACCGCCCGACGGTTTATTTAGAACGAGGTTACAAGAGTAAAGTGTTCTGTGGATTCAACTTCACAAATAAATGTCGGAGGTATGAAAATGATTTATGTTGGAATTGATGTTGCAAAGGACAAGCACGATTGTTTTATCTGTAATGGTGCTGGTGAAATCCTTACCAATGTTTTTACTTTTGAAAACAGCAAATCAGGATTTGAACATTTGCTAAAGGTCATCAATACATGTACAGCTATTGACGGCAAAAAGAAAGTAGGACTCGAAGCCATAGGACATTACAGTTACAATCTTATTGGCTTTCTCCTTGACAACGGTTTACCGACCTATGTTATCAATCCGTTACATACAAATCTTTACAGAAAAAGTCTTAGCCTTAGAAAGACGAAAACGGATAAGGTAGACGCAAGAACGATTGCTTCTATGTTAATGTCTGATGTGAGCCTCAAGCCCTACAATCAAACATTATATCACAATGAAGACTTAAAGTCACTATCCCGTTATCGTTTTGATAAAGTCAAAGAGCGTTCAAAACTTAAAACATCTGTATCAAGATTAATCAATATTCTTTTTCCTGAATTGGATAAACTTGCTTGTTCTGTTCATATGGTTTCTATTTATGGTCTTTTATCTGAATTCCCATCTGCAAAAGATATTTCATCATCTCACTTAACCAGACTTACCAACTTGCTTTATTCAGTATCTAAAGGTCGATACAATAGAGATACCACAATTATGTTTCGTGATGCATCAAGAGATTCTATCGGCTGCTATATGTCTGCCAAGGCTCTTGAACTTAAACACACTATCAATTTAATCAGAGAACTAAATACTGAAATTAAAGAAATTGATAACGAAATTAAAAGAATTATGGATAAAATTGCTTTTCCAATTCTTTCTATTCCCGGTATCAGTTACAGCTTAGGTGCTATGATCATTTCTAAAATCGGTGACCTTTCTAATTTCAGCACTCCTGATAAAATTCTTGCTTTTGCAGGCTTATCTCCATCCACATATCAATCAGGTAAACTTGATAATGCTTATGCCCATATGGAAAAGCGTGGTTCTAAATATCTTAGATATGCACTTCCAATGCTGCTAAATTCGCTTGCAATTGGAATCCTGTTTTTGCTGACTATCTTGCCAAAAAGCTTTCTGAAGGTAAGCATTACAATGTTGTTTCTAATGCTGCTAAAAAAATTAGTTCGCCTTATTTTCGCTTTGGAAAAGTCAGGACAATCCTATATTTCCAAATCTTAATCCTTTTTTCATCTGTTTTCATTCAACGTTTTATACGCTTTATTTGCTATACGTTT
>JAJBTS010000334.1:3696-4462 GCA_020860885.1 Bacteroidales bacterium | reverse complement strand
AATTTTAATAAAATGGTAACTCAATGGTAAGTTCTGATGATTTTATTTGAAGTTTTAAATTCTTTAAGGAAAAATTATTCTCAGAAATCTTTTAGCTTTTTCTGAATCTTAAGAAAGACAACACCCTTCGCATTAACAATCATTGATTGGCTATCAACGAAACCAGAGCCATGAATTTGGTTTTAATCATATAAAAATTAGTAATTCATTAAAAGTCTTTCCACTTACATAGAAAATTGTCAACAATAAAAGGTAATATTATTTTACATAAAGATTATAAGTAACCTGTGGAAGAAAGATAGCTACGATAGGTTCATTAATAACTGTAGCCTCCTCAGGGACAACCTTCAGCTACTTTAGCTTCAAAAGTACTTCCTTTCTCTACGGAAAATCCTTTTTCCAATGTTAATGAAGTTGTATAAACCGCTTTCACGTCGCTGTTTTGTTTAATAGTCGTTGAAACAGACTGTATACCCAATAATATATACATCTGGTTTTCATATTTCATTTTTTTATAAATTTCAAGTCGTAACTTTTATTATTCACGAACAGCCTTGCCATATATGTTCCTACAGGAATTTCATTTACATCCAATTCTATTCTATTAAGATTATTATATTTCTGTTCAAGGTGCTTTTGACCGGAAAAATCGTAGATCCGGACCAGCAAGGTTTCGGCTATATTCTCTTTTACCTCAATAGTTAATATATTCGAAGATGGATCGAAAAAACAGAGGATTGATTCTTTTTCGGTAAAATTAAAAGAG
>JAJBTS010000334.1:0-3655 GCA_020860885.1 Bacteroidales bacterium | reverse complement strand
TTCGTACTCACTCATTTTGTAAAAAAAATCATTCCCGGTATAACACCTTAATCCCTTAGGACAGCCAGCATCACAATGAAGTTCATTTTGCGGGAAAAAATATCTCAAATTTCCTATCTTTTCTATTACTTCACCATCAAAATGCCAAATAGAATTAAAATCGTTATTCCTTTCGATGGTTTCATAATGAAATTTCTTCATTTCAATACCATTTATTTCAATGACAGAAACTTCATCTACCTTTATTTCAATATAGTCATCAATCTCTTCTATGTATATCCTGAAAACATCATTCAAAGCCGCATCAAAATCGTAGAGTAAATGAAAATCTCCCTTTAGGTACCTGTACAATTTATTATTCTCTACATAAATATATTCTTTACCTTGCGAGATGGGTGTTTGAGCTTCTTTGTAGTATTCTTTCTCGACAATCATACACATCTTTCCGTCAATCTCGGTTTCCTCCACAACTTCCAATTTTACATAATTTATTATAGGCAACATCTGTATATGAGTATAATACCAGGTCGTTCCTATAGGATAATAATTATCTGATTTTGCCTGCAAAAAGACAAAGACGCAAAAAAATAGAAATATACAATGTTTCATTTTTTTTTATTTAGTTAAAATCATTCGTTTAGTATCCATTTCTCTTTTCCTTTAGAATTACATTCCGACTACAAATAAAATAACTTTTTTTGTGAAAATGGCAATAAAATAGTAACTCAATGGTAACTTCTGAGAATTTTATTCGAAGTTTTGAATCCCTTAAGGAAGAATTATTCTCAGAAATCTTCTAACTTTGTCTGATTCTTATGAAAGACAACACCATCCATATTAACAATCTATCTATCGGCTACAAAACAAAGAAAAATGAAAAAGTTGTAGCCCGGGGCCTTACCTCTACTGTACGTAGTGGTGAACTCACCTGTCTGATAGGGGCTAACGGTGTTGGTAAGTCAACCCTGCTCAGGACTTTATCGGGATTTCAGCCTCCTCTTTCTGGAGATATTCGGATACAGAATAAAAAGATAGAGGCTTATACGCCTAAAGAGCTATCCCGGTTAATAGGAGTTGTTTTAACGGAAAAAGTAGACGTTAGGGATATGTCCGTTATTGAATTACTGGGTATAGGAAGGAGTCCTTACACCGGATTCTGGGGGAAATTATCTCCGGAAGACAAAGAAGCTGTGAACGATGCTCTCGAGCAGGTACATATTACCGAATTGAAAGATCGTTCCATACATACCTTAAGCGACGGAGAACGGCAAAAGACTATGATAGCCAAAGCTTTGGCGCAACAGACTCCTATCATTGTTTTAGACGAGCCTACCGCTTTCCTGGATTTCCCCAGCAAAGTAGAAATCATGCAATTACTGAATACTCTCAGTAAAAAAAGAAACAAAACCATATTCCTTTCTACCCATGACCTCGAACTGGCATTGCAAATAGCTGATATGATCTGGATCATGGATAAAGAAAAAGGATTATTTGTAGGCAGTCCGGAAGAATTAGCCACAAACGGAACGATAGAGAATTTATTCCGGGGCAAAGGAGTAAGTTTCGACCGGGAAAACAAACTTTTTAGAATAGAAAAACAATTTATTTAACCCTATATGCAAAACGTTATTATCCGAAGAGCAAGAAAAAAAGACTGTCCGCGCTTATTGGAATTAGTCAGGGAGCTGGCCCACTATGAAAAAGCTCCGGATGAAGTTACTATTTCTTTAGAACATTTTGAGGAGAGTGGTTTCGGCGAACATCCTGTCTGGTGGGCATTTGTTGCCGAAGTCAACGGTGTGGTTCATGGTATGGCTTTGTATTACATCCGCTTTTCTACCTGGAAAGGACAACGTATGTATCTGGAAGACATTTATGTTTCCGAAGAAATGCGGGGACATGGCATCGGATCTCTTCTTTTCGACCAACTCATTATCGAAGCAAAAGAGAAAGAATTCAAGGGGATGGTATGGCAAGTTCTGGAATGGAATACATCTGCTATTAATTTCTACAAAAAATACCATGCGAATTTTGATCCCGAGTGGATCAATTGCAGCCTTGAAATACGTCCATGATCCACTACTTCAACCCGGGAAATGAAACCGCCATCCTCAATGCATCCAGATATTATCAACCGGCTACGAACCAGGTTAAGATGCAGAAAGAACTGGCATTTCTACCTGCATGGTATGCCTCGGCGTCCGATTATGTTTTAGTACCGGGTGATCTTACTCCTGAATTTCGGGAATCCATCCGAAAGCTTCAACCTCTGGCTTCACCCATTACGGAGAAGGATTTTACCGACAGAAAAGGAACTTTATCCGGAGAAGAGGTGGATTTATGGGGAATAGCCCCGAATAGTATTTATTATTTCGAAAAGATAAATCAGGCTTATCAGCTTCACCTTCAAATCCCTGAATGGAAAGAGGAATACAAACAGTTAAGTAGTCGGCAAACCGCTCACGATATATTAAAACAGCTATTAAATTCCATCCCTGAAATAAATAAAAACCTGCTTCCTTGTTATTTTAATACGATCTCTGACCTGGAAGAACACCTTATCGACAGTAAAACAAATCAATTACTAAAGTCTCCTTTTTCCTCTTCCGGACGCGGTTTGATCTGGCTTCCTCCCGAAAAGCTACCCCGATCGGAAAAACAGATCATACAGGGGATGCTAAAAAGACAACGAACGGTATCCCTTGAAAGGGTATTAGACAAACAACTGGACTTTTCCCTTCATTTCAAAATAGAAAATAATGAAATTCACTTCTTAGGCTATTCTTTATTTCACACAAACAAAAAAGGGGCGTACGAGTATAGCATCCTTTCACACCCGGTAGAACAAGAAAGAATAATTGCTTCTTATATCGGTTCCAGACTAATGGAAAAAGTAAAGGATAAACTATCCGGAATATTATTAAAAACGTACGGTCCTTTTTACAACGGGAACATCGGAGTAGATATGTTGATTTACCAATCAGAAGAAAAATATCATTTATATCCTTGTGTAGAAATCAACATGCGTAAGAGTATGGGATATCTGGCTTTGGAATTTGAAAAGAATTTCCTTCATCCGTTATCAAACGGGACTTTCCATATTGAGTTCCATGCCTCTTCAAAAGATACGTACGACAAACATCTGGAGATGCAAAAACAACATCCTTTAATAATAGAGAACAAACGCATTCTCTCCGGATATCTTAACCTTTGCCCGGTAACACCGGAAAGTCAGTATTCTGCTTATACAAACGTTTTTTCAGTGAACAGTAAACAGTGAACAGTAAACAGATCTTAAAGTCGGAAGAATCTCCGGTTTTTCCGGAAGAATCTCCAAAAACTCCGGAAGAATCACAACAAAGTAAATAAAAGAAAAAGAAATAAAAGAAAAAAGAAATACCCCCTTATCCCCCTAAGGGGAAAATTGGAAACTCTCTTTTATTTTTTCTTTTGAGAATAAATAAGTGATTACCTGTATCCATACCCTTAAAAGAGATACTGTGATTCCGGAATTTTCTCACGTCCCATTTTTTCAAATGCGACCACGATTTAAAATTTTCGCACGTGAGAAAATTTTATCAGTGAACAGTGAACAGTCACCAGTAATCAGTAATCAGTTAAACGTGTCTTGTCCTGACATAGGTTGACACAAAAA
>JAJBTS010000222.1 GCA_020860885.1 Bacteroidales bacterium | reverse complement strand
AGTTTTATCTTTTCTTCAACCCTTGGTTCACCCTTTTCAAATACAAACCGAGAGGGAGTGAAACGGAATACGGTATAGGCTGGCTGCCACTGGGAGGATATGTAAAAATCTCAGGTATGATAGACGAAAGTATGGATAAAGAAGCCATGGCACAACCACCTCAACCTTGGGAATTCCGGACCAAGCCTGCCTGGCAGCGATTACTGATCATGGTAGGAGGAGTTTTAATGAATTTTATTCTTGCCTTCTTTATTTATGCGATGATGGTACTTGCCTGGGGAGAGGAATATCTTCCTATTGGTAATATCAAAATGGGGTTATCGTACAACCAAGCCACATTGAATGCCGGATTCCAAAATGGGGATATCCCCTTAACCGCCGACGGGATAGCTATCGATAAATTGGATGCTAAAACATTGTTTGCTTTGGTTGAAGCGAAAGAAGTTGAAGTTTTACGCCATGGAGAAATAGTTAAAATAAATCTACCTGCAGATTTCAATAAAATTATCTTCGACAAAAATGAAAATTTTATTTACCGTTATCCTTTTGTAGTAGAAAAAGTGACGAAGGGTTCCCCTGCTAAGGAAGTCGGGCTACAAGTCGGAGACAGCATTGTCGGACTGAACGGAAAAAAAGACATGGCTACAAATGAAATACTGGCTGCTTTCTCAGATTATAAAGAAAAGGAATTAACTTTGAATCTTTACCGGAATGGTCGGGAAACAGAAGTAAATATCATTCCGAATGAATTTGGAAAAATAGGTGTCGGCCTACGTTCCCCCTATGAAATATATGAAACGGTCAAATACCACTACGATTTTTTTAGTGCGTTTCCGGCAGGGATACGCATAGGAGTTCAACAGATTAAAGATTATCTGGGTCAGTTTAAATACATTTTCACCAAGGAAGGAGCTCAAAGCCTGGGAGGTTTCGGTGCCATTGGCAGCTTATTTCCTGATCAATGGAACTGGGCTGCTTTCTGGAATATGACAGCTTTCTTATCTATTATATTAGGTGTCATGAATTTACTTCCTATTCCTGCCTTAGATGGCGGTCACGTTATGTTCCTTCTCTATGAAGTTATTTCAGGACGCAAACCCAACGAAAAATTCATGGAATATGCTCAGATGGTAGGTATGTTCCTTCTATTTGCATTACTTATCTATGCCAATGGAATGGATATATTCAGGGCATTCTTTAAATAGCCGGTGAACAAAGAACAATCACCAGTTAACAGTTATCATAGAAGTACTAATTAAAACTTTTCAATAAATAAAGGAGATATTTTTCTGAATATCTCCTTTATTTATTATGGATTAAATTGTTATCGTAATTCACTGTTTACTGGTGACTGTTCTCTGTTCACTGAGTATCACTCGTTTCACATCTCCTCCTGCTTCCAATTCGAATATTTCTAAATCAAAATATTTAACAGTAGCCATCAGGTGATCGAAAATATCAGACATAATAGCTTCGTATTTTACCCAATTCGTAGTATTGGTAAAAACATATACTTCAAAAGGAATACCTGTTTCAGTCGGAGCTAACTGACGTACCATCATTGTATAATCTTGTTTGGTTCCCGGATGTGTTTTTAGATACCATTCCGTATATTGCCTGAACAAACCTGCATTGGTCAAATTTCTCCCGTTAACCGGGAGACTACGATCCGCTCCGATAGATTCATTATGGGCTTTAATTTCTTTCTGTTTCTCGTCAATATATCCGGCTATTCCCTGTATTTTTTTAAACCGGGGAAGTTCTTCGTCTGCAATAAAACGAATACTGGATTGTTTAATATTCAAAGCCCTCTTTATTCGCCTCCCACTTGCATTTACCATTCCTCTCCAATTCTGGAAAGAATCGGATATCAATGCATAAGTAGGTAAAGTAGTAATTGTTTTATCAAAATTCTGTACTTTTACAGTAGTAAGATTGATCTCTATTACATCGCCGTCCGCCCCGTACTTGGGTACCGTTATCCAATCTCCCAGTCGGACCATATCGTTTGTAGTGACCTGGATACTTGCCACAAATCCCTTGATAGAATCCTGAAAAATCAATAATACAATTGCCGAAGCGGCACCCATAGCAGTAAAAAATACAACCGGCGACTTTCCTGTAATTATTGAGAAAGCCATAACGGTTCCTAAGAGATAAAGTATTATTTGAAACACCTGGATATAGCTAGTCATAGGCTTGTCCCGAAAGGCAGGTCGTAAAGCCAATAGATCGCATGCAGACCGTATAATGGAAACAAGGATGTTAATAATAAGAAAAACCAGCCAGATTCTGACAATTATATTTGCAGCTTGTTCCAGTATGCGAAAATCATTAAAAACAATCGGTATAAATAGTTCTATCAGGGCATAAGGCAATAAAAGCCCAAATAGCATTGGAAACTTATTCTTATTAAGAAATTTGAAAAATGCCAGATTCGTAACCTTAGCGATATTATTGAATAATGTTTGAATAAAATGTTTAGCTATGTAAAGAGCAGCATAAATTAATACAACAGCAACAATAAGCAATAAAATCATATTAATATAAGAAGCCATTTCATAGGAAACACCCCAACTTAATAACAAATCATGCGCCCAATTACTAATAATATCTGCTGATTTCTGTAGTTCTTCGTTCATGAGAATAATTTGTTTATTTTTTTATCGAGTCTTGAAACTAGGTTCGGAGGAACTTTGAGGCTTCTGCTGAGTAATTGAGAAGTCATTTATTAAAAGTGGCTCTGTTGATTCTACAGGAAGATATATAGATCCGTATACAGAATTTATCGTATAGTTTCTTCCTACACCCTGTGAGTTACTATACCTGAAATTATTTTTTATTGTATCCCTGAAAACAAAAATAGTATCCTGACAATCAATACTAAAAGTAAGGACCGGATAATGGGGTGCTTTGATCCCTACAGGAAGAAAATCAATATTATATTTTTTATAAGTATTTAGTTCTTCAGAATCAGAAATTATAAAAGGAAAAATATTCTCATGCAACGAGGAACTAAGAATAACAGATGCAGAAGAATAAAGATATACTGAATCTAAAGCTTGAGCCTCTGTCTTTTCCCTTTCACTTTCCGTACTTAACCTTTCTATATCTATAGTATACCTTTCTCCTAGTCTCTCGTTGATTCTAACATACTTATCCAGATTATCGTTATACCATACCAGAGAAGCATCAAATCTTTCTTCAGTAATACTGTGTTTATCAAAAACCGATTGCAGGATATCTTGCCTGAGGAGAGTATCACGCTGAAAAATACTTACATTCTGACGAACCTCCGCCTCAGCAATATATAAATCATACAGAATGTCCTCCATTTGCTTTTCAGATAAAACATGGGACGGTCGGTTACTACAAGCTGAAAGTATACATGCAGCAAGAAAAGATAAAATATATGAACTAACTCTCAATTTCCGTTACTTTTTTCTTTTCAAAACTTTTTGCAAATGAACTCCAGTAAAAGATGATTAAAACAAACATACCAACACTGATACAGGCATCTGCAAAATTAAAAATATATCTAAAAAATTCGAATTGAGTTCCCCCTACCCAAGGCATCCATGTGGGCCATGTAAATTCAAATAAGGGAAAATAAAACATATCTACTACTTTTCCATGCAGCCAGGTTCCATAGCCCCCTTCTTCGGGAAAGAGTGTTGCTATTGTATAAGGAGTGCTTTCACTGAAAATAACACCGTAAAATATACTGTCGATGATGTTACCGACTGCACCGGCAAAGATCATTGAAATACATATTATATATCCTAACGAAAAATTTTTCTTTATTAAAATATATATATAATAAATAATAGCAAAGGAAGCTACTATCCTGAAAATGGATAGAAATAGCTTCCCTATGACTTCTATCCCCATTGCCATGCCGTTATTTTCTACAAAACGGATAATAAACCAATCAGTGATGCGTATATCTTCATACAGCATCATATGAGTTTTTATCCAGATCTTACTGGCCTGATCTAGAATGAGCAGCACTATTATTACCGCAATTGCCCAAAAACCTTTTGATAACTTCATTTATTCTGTCCCTGTTTTGCTTCAATGCTTAAAGTAGCATGAGGCACAGCACGGAGCCTTTCTTTCGGAATTAATTTACCTGTTTCGCGACAAATGCCATAAGTTTTATTCTCGATACGGACTAAGGCAGCCTGAAGATTCTGAATAAATTTCATCTGCCGTTGCGCTAGTCGCCCTGCTTCTTCCTTGGAAAGAGTTGCAGCACCTTCTTCTAATACCTTGAAAGTAGGAGAAGTATCGGTAACATCATTCCCGTCAGCATTCATAAGGGTCGCTTTTTGCAATTCATAATCTTTTCTTGCTTTTTCCAGTTTTTCATTTATGATTGTACGGAATTCTTCCAATTCAGCATCTGAATATCTTGTCTTTTCGTTCATGGTTCAAATAGTTTAAGTTTATAAGCTTTCTATC
>JAJBTS010000073.1 GCA_020860885.1 Bacteroidales bacterium | reverse complement strand
GCATCATGAATATTGATAACAATTATAATTTAATCACCCTGAAAAAGGAACCTTTCATTGAACTATTCAGAATAGAAGATATTGACAATTCTATTTTCAGGAATTACCAAAGGTATGATTTTTATCAATTGTTGTGGTTTACCCAGGTAAAAAATCCGAAATCCTACTTTATTGATTTCAGGGAATATGAAATTAATGAAAACGACCTTATCCTGCTGTATCCGGGACAGATTGACCGTCTGGACCCCAAAGGATTAAAAGGTTATTTATTTGCTATAGAAAGTAATGTGCTCTTTGAGATCAACCAGCATCTTTCTTCCGATTATCTGAACGGATATTATTCGAATGTTTTTCTATCGCCCGATAAAGAAACACAGGAAACACTGAACGATATAATACAGCTATTTTTAAGAGAATACCAGGCAAAAAATAGATTACCTCTGCTTCAGATTTATATCGAATCATTCTTATTCCACCTGGTATCTTTATTTAACAATCTGGACGAATATAAAGACCATTCTCATTCGGCAGTCGCACACTTGATGAAATTAATCGATAAATATTATATCGATCAGAGAGAAATTAATTTTTATGCGGATCAAATGGGATTATCTCCTAAACAAATAAACCTTATCTCTAAAAAAGGGACAGGAAAAACGATCAAAGAACATTTGAAAGAGCGGTTGATCCTGGAAATCAAAAAAGAAATCCGTATCGGGGAAAAGAGCCTGAAAGAGATTGCTTTTAACCTGCAATTCAGCGACACCGCTTATTTCACCCGGTTCTTTAAAGCAAATGCCGGACTTACACCTTCGGAGTTCAAGGATATACGTTGAATTTGTCCAAGTAAAAGGCGGAAAACTGCAAGTTTGATCCGAATTATCTTCCGTACTTTTGTGACCAAAAAAAAGCAATGAAAAGTTTTACTCTTATTCAATGGATAATCATCATTATCCTTTCTTTATTAACAGCGCTTGAGCCTTTGAGCATCGACATGTACCTGCCGGCGTTTATTCCTATTTCAAAAACTTTCGGCACAACACTGGCTGCGGTACAGTTATCTTTAACAGCATTTCTCGGCGGTTTTGCTATCGGACAACTTTTCTGGGGACCTTTAGCTGATAAGTTCGGCCGTAAAAAACCTATCTTAATATCCCTTGGAATCTTTATTGCCGCAAGTATTGCATGTATTTATGTAAAAACCATTGAGCAATTATGGGTTATGCGGTTCATCCAGGCATTAGGAGGATGTGGTGGCGTTGTAATCTCCCGCGCTGTAGTCACTGATTATTTCGAACCGTCGAAAACTCTTAAGATATTCACTCTTTTAGCCCTTATCATGAGTATTGCTCCTATCGTAGGGCCGCTGATTGGCAATGCCATCCTCACCCCTTTCAACTGGGAAGGTATTTTCTGGGTTATGGTCTTCCTCGGGATAGGCCTGGTTCTGTTGACGCTCTTCTTTCTTCCCGAAACGTACAAGAGAGTAAACAGAAAGCCGGTAGGTAATGTATTTAATAACTATATCCATATATTAAAAATCAAAAAGTTTACTTTCTATGCACTGGTAGCAGGAGTAGCCAACGGCGCGCTTATGGTATATGTAGGAAATGCTCCCTATCTGATTATGGAATACGGACAACTATCCGGCAATACCTTCAGTATAATTTTTGCGATTAATGCTTTAGGATTAATGATTGCATCTTACTTAACAAATGTTTTTCAGAAATATACAACCACACAGAGGTTGGTAAAATATGCCCTCACGGTTATGTCTGTTACCAGCATATTATTGATGATTGCCATCTTTATTCATTCGAATATTTATATTATCCTAAGTATATTATTTGTTTTTATCTTTCCAATCGGGATATTGTTTCCTGCCACCACGGAGCTGGCAATGAAACCGTTTACTGACAACAGTGGATCTGCCTCGGCATTATTCGGATCCATACAACTGCTGGTAGCATTCTTCTGTACCATTATAGCCAGCCTGATCAACGACGGTTCCGTTGTTTCCGTAGGAGTAGCTTATTTTATTTGCGGACTAATGGCTTTTTTCTCCATTCTTCCAAAGATTAAAGACGATATAAGAGAGTATAAGTACAGATAAACATTTCCTTGTTTTGTTGTTCTTCATAAATAGGAAGCTATTCAAAAAGTAAAATTTTGATTCTTTGCTTTATCACCTGAAGAAGATTATTGATAGTCTATGGGGTCATAAGGAGGTTGTCCCAAAAGAACTTTCTGCCCCTAAATCCCCTAAAGGGGACTTCTTAAACCATTGAATATCAATAGCCCCCTTTAGGGGGTTGGGGGCCAAACGATGAGATTACTGACTTTTGGACATCCTCTTTAGAGGGAGAAAGTTTTTTTGAGCAGCTTCTTTTTATCTTTATTTTTAACCATTTATAAATTTACTTATAAATGTAAAATTACTTACCATTTCCTTGTTTTCTATTATTTTCTTACATTTGCATCCTATTCATATATAAAAACTGATGGTAGTTACAATGATTTTATACTTCGTACTTGCAATCGGAGTATCTTTCTTATGTTCCATTATGGAAGCCGTTCTGTTAACCACGCCTGTCTCTTATATCAATATGCGGGTAGAAGCCGGGGATAAATTTGCAAAACTTTTCCTGAAGCTAAAGTCCAATTCAGAAGGTCCTATTACTGCAATATTAACCCTCAATACCATTGCGCATACCATCGGCTCGGCGGGTGTAGGAGCCGAAGCGACTGAGGTATTCGGTAAAGAATATTTAGGTGTTATATCCGGAGTATTGACGTTCCTGATTCTCGTTTTTTCCGAAATCCTCCCGAAGAACATCGGAGTATACTACTGGAAAAGGTTAATGGGCTTTTCGGCCGTTACCATCCAGACAATGAATATTATCACCTACCCTATTGTCTGGCTGGCAAAGCATTTAACAAAACTAATCGCCCCTAAAACCAAAGAAGCTTCCGTAAGTCGCGAGGAAGTCACTACTCTGGTAAAAATGGGAGAACAGGAAGGAGTCTTCAAAACCAGCGAAAACCGGATTATCAATAACCTCATACACTTCGAAGAAAAGAAAGTAAGGGATATTATGACACCTCGTACAGTCGTGATCACGGTTGACGGCGATAAACCGATTAAAGATTTCCCCATTCAGGAAACTTATTCGCGCGTACCTGTATATGACGGATCTTCCGACAATATAACAGGTTATGTTCTTCGCAGTGATATCCTTAAATATTTAGCAGAAGATAAGTTTACGGAGAAAATATCTTCTATCCGGAGAGAAATCCTGATTTTTACGGAAGTACTGGCTGTACCAACTGCCCTGGAAAAATTCCTGATGGAAAAAGAACACATAGCCGTCGTCGTCGATGAATACGGTAGTTTCGAAGGAGTAGTTACCCTGGAAGATGTGATTGAAACTCTGCTAGGTCAGGAAATATTGGATGAAGAAGATAGTATTGCCGACCTACAGGAATTAGCCAGGAAAAAGAATGCAATGAAAAATAAAATTAAACAATAACTACTCTTCTTTATCTTTCTTTCCAAATCCGAAAAAAAGCTTTTTCATATAACTTCCCAAAAAGTTAAAAGAAGATTTCCTGATCTTGGATCCTGCATCTTTGGCCAAAGAAGGATAAGCCTTAAGTGAAGATACGATAGCTTCGTGCCTGATCTTGGAACGAAACTTTTTATTTCCCTGCATCTTTTTCAATTCCCTGGTTCCATGCAAAATATAAGATTTTGTAATGTAGCCAATGCGCAGAGTCATTATAGCCGACATACTGCCGTCTATAAAAGATTTGACAAATATTACCGGAAGGTTGATTTTATCAAAAACAGAACTGAAATCGATATCATCCAGCATTTCTTCCGAAACATCGGTGATAAAGGAAGCCAGGATAACTTCTATATATAGTCTGGAGATTTGTCCGTAAGTAGGTCGAAAACCGGAAAGGCGGATTACCTGATGGATCAGCCTGAAATTGATCAGGAAGTTAGCGATAAAATCAAATTTTCCATTCTGGGAAAACCCCGTGATCAAAAAGACAGATAACGCCTGTTGTTTTATTTTGTAATTAATCAACTGGGTACGTTTGTGTATTTCCTTAATCAGGCTTTTCTGTAACTCCTCCGCACTATCTTTACTCAACTCTAATAATTTAAGGAACTCCTTCCTATGTTTTTTTCTCTCTTCTTTCGACCGGATATAATCGTTATTCTTAGCCAGCAAAAGTCCATATTGATAAAGGTCTTCTTTTGCAGCAGGCAAATCGTTCAACCGGAGGGAAGGAACAGGCGGAGCCGTAAATATCCTCCAGAAAGGAATAACAACGGCATAAATGATTAAAAAGAGTAAAGCCAAAAGATAAACATAGGCTACATAAGGATGAATACCATAACTCTTTATATACAGCCATTTCAAATAATCGGCTACCACAAGAGCGGTAATAACGATTATTACGATCAGTATTAATATCAGGTTCTTTTTCATTCCTCTAAGATACGAAGAGATTCTACTTTAAGCAAACGGGCTTTTAATCTTTCCATTTCACTTTGACGTATTCGTAGTGTCATTTCACAATCCATCTCAAATTGCTGGGAAACAACCAGGGGATTGTCTTCTTTAATAATACGCATCACGCCATTCAGAAAAGGGTATTCAAATACAATCCGGATATCTTCGTCCACTGTTTTTTCTATGATCTCCGCATTTTGTACCGCATCCAGTGCAGCTGCCCTGTAGGCTACAATCAATCCGGAAGTTCCGAGTTTCACCCCTCCGAAATAACGGATCACCAGGATCAGTATATCCGTAAGTTCATTCGAATTTATGACGCCCAGGATAGGTTTCCCCGCTGTAGAAGATGGTTCTCCATCGTCGTTTACCCGGAACTGTGTACGGTCGGCACCCAGCATATAAGCCCAGCAGACATGCCGGGCATCGTAATATTTCTTCCTGTACTGTTCAACAATTTCTTTTACCTCTTCCGGTGTACGCACAGGAATGGCATAGGATATAAATTTACTTCTTTGTTCTGTAATATATCCTTCAGAAACTGCCGATATAGTCCGATAAAAATCCACAAATCAGTGAACAGTAAACAGTGAACAGTGAACAGTAAACAATAAACCGTAATAGCTGGTGACTGTTAACTGTTCACTGGTGACTGGTGACTGTCAATAGGCTCTTGCGAATACTACCCGTTGAGCGGAAGGCTTTCCGGTGACCATGTCAACGCCGGGAGTCGTATCACCTTCCAGAGGAATACAACGGATAGTCGCTTTTGTTTCTTCTTTAATTAACTCTTCTGTTTCCGGAGTTCCGTCCCAATGAGCAAGGACAAAACCTCCTTTTTCTATTTTTTCTTTGAACTCATCGTAAGTATCTACCGATACAGTATTCTGAGCTCTGTAATCGAAAGCTTTCTGATAAATATTCTTTTGAATATCTTCTAACAGATCCTTCATATAAGCAGCAATACCTTCTACCGAAACCGTTTCTTTTGTTAAGGTATCGCGACGCGCTACTTCGATAGTTCCGTTTTCGAGATCTCTGCCTCCCATAGCCAAACGGACAGGCACACCTTTCAGTTCGTATTCGGCGAATTTCCAGCCCGGTTTCTTGTTTTGGGCATTGTCGTACTTAACGCTTATACCCAGGGCTTTCAGTTCCTTCGTTATTTGCTCTACTTTCTCACTGATGGCTGCCAATCCCTCATCGTTCTTATAGATAGGTACGATAACAACCTGGTAAGGAGCCAGTTTCGGAGGAAGAACCAATCCGTTATCATCCGAATGTGACATGATGAGTGCCCCCATCAAACGGGTAGAAACACCCCAGGAGGTAGACCATACATATTCGCGTTTTCCCTCTTTATCTAAGAACTGAACATCGAAAGCTTTTGCAAAATTCTGCCCTAAGAAATGTGAGGTTCCTGCCTGCAATGCTTTCCCGTCCTGCATAAGAGCTTCAATACAATAAGTATCCAAAGCGCCTGCGAAACGTTCACTCGGTGTTTTTATTCCTTTAATTACCGGAACAGCCATGTACTGTTCTGCAAAATCAGCGTATACGTGCAACATCTTAATGGTTTCTTCAATAGCCTCTTCTTTCGTAGCATGCGCCGTATGCCCTTCTTGCCACAGGAATTCGGCGGTACGCAGAAACAAACGGGTACGCATCTCCCAGCGAACTACGTTCGCCCATTGATTAACCAGGATAGGAAGATCGCGATACGACTGAATCCAGTTGCGGTACGTATTCCATATAATGGTTTCGGAAGTAGGACGGACAATCAGTTCTTCTTCCAGTTTAGCTTCAGGATCGACAACTACCCCTTTACCATCCGGATCGTTTTTCAACCGGTAATGAGTAACGACCGCACATTCTTTGGCAAAGCCTTCCACGTGGTCGGCCTCTTTACTTAAAAAAGATTTGGGGATAAACAAAGGAAAATAAGCGTTCACATGTCCTGTTTCTTTGAACATATCATCCAGCTGCCTCTGGATCTTTTCCCATATAGCATAACCATAAGGTTTAATTACCATACATCCTCGCACAGCAGAATTTTCAGCCAGATCGGCCTTTATAACTAAATCATTATACCATTGAGAATAATTTTCGCTTCTCGAAGTAAGTTCTTTAATTTCCTTTGCCATTGTATTTTATTTTATTATTTTTTTCCAGAGTACAAAAGTACAAAAATTATTATGTAATTTTATAAGTTTCAAAATCATTTGTATATGGCGAAAAGAAAACCTGTCGCTGCTGTGAAAAAGGAAAACGGACCATCGAAATTATCTAAATGGAAAGCTTTCTTTCAAAGTAGCGCAACACATTATATATTCGGGCTCATCATTCTTGTATTTGCTATCTATGCAGGTATTTCCATGATTTCATTCTTCTTTACCGGAGCGGCCGACCAGAGTAAGGTAGAGGGTTTATCCCTTTTTCATTACGGCACCGTAGAAGGTATTGAAAACTGGACCGGGATGCGCGGCGCTATCCTGAGTAATATCTTAATGAACGAATGGTTCGGGATCTCTACTTTCTTCTTACTGTTGTTTCTCATTTTTATTGCTTTGCGTTTAATGAAAGCCCGGTATTTCCGCCTGTTAAGCAACTTTGTTGTCTGCGCGGTGCTGATGATCTGGTCGTCTGTAGCCCTGGCTTTCTTTCTGGGAAGTTTCTTCCGGGAAACCGCTTTTTACATCGGAGGTAAACACGGGTTTATTATCTCGGATCTTCTTACCAGCAATTTCGGTATTGCCGGAGCTTTTATGATCATCTTACTGGTATTTATCATTATTATGATCGTTCTGAATGCAAATACGATTCCCTTCATGGTCAAGATCTTCAAACTGACACCCCGGATCAAACTTAAAAAGAAAAAGGAAGAGAAGCCTTACCGGAAAGAAGATACAACCACTACGGAAAGGAATATTCCTGCGATTATCCATAAAGAAGAAACCCCGTTGCTGGAAGAAAAACCGGA
Source organism: Bacteroidales bacterium (assembly GCA_020860885.1). Classification (GTDB taxonomy): domain Bacteria; phylum Bacteroidota; class Bacteroidia; order Bacteroidales; family Azobacteroidaceae; genus Azobacteroides. The sequence goes on along the minus strand of JAJBTS010000073.1, from coordinate 14,957 downwards.
AATCCTGGTAGAAGACGAGAAGCAGGAGGAAAAACCCTTTGTTCTTGAAGTGGCGGAAGAAAAAGAAGAATTTGAAATCATCAATTCATTGGAAGAAGAAGAGTCTTTTATCGAAGAGGGAAAGAAAGAAACGGAAGAACTTCCGGTTACTCCCGTAGTGAAAAGCAATTCCAGCGATGAAGAAGAGGAATACGAACGTTTGCTGGCCGAGCTGGGGGTTTACGATCCTACTTTGGACCTTTCCCATTATCAGTTACCGACTTTGGATCTGCTTAAAAAATACGATTCCAACGATACGCAGGTCAACTACGAAGAACAAACGGAAAATAAAAACCGGATTATTAAAACTCTTGAAAATTACGGCATCCGGATCAAGTCTATCAAAGCAACCGTAGGCCCTACCATTACTTTGTATGAAATTGTTCCCGAAGAAGGAGTCCGCGTATCCAAGATACGTAATCTGGAAGACGATATTGCTTTAAGCCTCGCAGCCATAGGAATCCGTATCATCGCTCCCATGCCCGGAAAAGGAACCATAGGTATTGAGGTACCCAACAAAGATCCTAAAATCGTTTCCATGCATTCGATCCTGGCATCCAGGAAATATCAGGAATCCAACTTCGAACTCCCTATCGCATTGGGCAAGACCATCACCAATGAAGTGTTTATGGTCGACCTTACCAAAATGCCTCACCTTCTGGTTGCAGGTGCTACCGGACAGGGAAAATCGGTAGGGCTGAATGCTGCCATCACTTCTTTGTTGTATAAAAAACATCCGGCAGAACTTAAGTTTGTTTTGGTCGATCCTAAAATGGTTGAATTCAGTATATACTCCGTGATAGAAAAGCATTTCCTGGCCAAATTGCCGGATTCGGAACATCCTATCATCACTGATTTTACCAAAGTGATCCATACATTGAATTCTCTTACCAAAGAAATGGACGACCGCTATACTTTATTGCAAAAAGCCGGTTCCAGAAATGTAAAAGAATACAATGAGAAATTTGTAAACAGACGGCTGAATCCTCAGAAAGGACATAAGTTTATGCCTTATATCGTAGTTATTATCGACGAGTTCGGCGACCTGATCATGACTGCCGGAAAAGAAATAGAACTTCCTATAGCACGTATCGCCCAGAAAGCCCGCGCCGTGGGAATCCACATGATCATCGCAACACAACGTCCTACGACCAATATCATTACAGGTACGATCAAAGCGAATTTCCCTGCCCGCGTAGCCTTCCGTGTAACTTCTATGATTGACTCACGGACTATTCTGGACGGACCGGGCGCCAATCAGCTGATAGGACGCGGAGACTTACTGTTCTTCCAGGGAAGCGATATGACGCGTGTACAATGCGCTTTTGTCGATACTCCGGAAGTAGATAAGATTTCCAAGTTTATTGGCAATCAACAGGGATTCCCTACTGCATTTGAACTGCCGGAATATGTAGGAGACGAAAATGCGGACAAACCCGGAGCGGTAGACCTATCCGATAAAGATCCTTTGTTTGAAGAAGCGGCACGCCTGATTGTAATTCACCAACAAGGCTCTACCTCTCTGATCCAACGTAAATTCTCTATCGGATACAACAGGGCGGGTCGCCTGATGGATCAACTGGAAGCGGCCGGAGTGGTCGGCCCCAGCCAGGGTAGTAAAGCCCGGGAAGTGTATATTGTGGATGAATTTCAGCTGGAACAAATATTCAGCACTCTCAAGTAAACATTCTTCCATTCAATAAATAATTGTTATATTTACTTTCTGAATAATTATTTATCAATAACATATTAATAACAGACTATAAAAAAGATTGCAATGAAAAATAATATAAAAAAATACAAACAGACCAGCCTTATCCTTTTATTTCTTCTCTTATCGGTTTCTATTTTCGCTCAAAAAGATGCGAAGGCTAAAGAATGGCTGGATAAGTCGTCTCAGGCATTTTCGGCAGCAGGAGATATGTCTATCTACTTCACTATCAACATTAAAAATGTGAGTGAAAATGTAACCGAGAGTTTCGACGGAAGAGTGGACCTAAAAGGTCCGAAGTTCCATCTGGATGTTCCGGATATGGAAACCTGGTTCGACGGTAAAACACAATGGGTATTACAAAAAGGATGGGACGAAGTGAATGTTACGGAACCTAACCAGGAGGAAGTACAAGCCATCAATCCAACCACCTTATTCAATGTGTACAAAGCGGGATGTAACTACAGATACTTAGGAGAAAAAAAAGACATTAAAGGGAGAAACGCTCATGAAGTGGAACTAATCCCGCAGAGTAAAAAAAGCGAAATGACTAAAATCGTCATGCAGATCAGTTCATCGGACTTTATGCCTGTAAAGATCCATATAACTTATAAGAATAAAATAGAAAACATTATCCACATCAATAAATATGAGAAAAACCTGAACTTATCCGATGGTTTGTTTGTATTTAATGTGATTAAGTATCCTGATGCAGAAATAATAGATTTAAGATAATTATGGAAACAGAAAAAGTAAAATGCCTTATTGTAGGTTCGGGTCCTGCAGGTTATACCGCTGCTATTTATACAGCCCGCGCCAATCTCAAACCTGTTCTTTATCAAGGCATGCAACCGGGCGGACTGTTGACAATGACTTCCGAGATTGAAAATTTCCCGGGATATCCCGCAGGAATCACCGGTTTTGACATCATGGAAGATTTCAAAAAACAGGCCGAACGCTTTGGTACGGATATCCGTATGGGTGTAGTTACCAGCTGCGATCTTTCCGAAAGGCCCTACAAAGTAGTTATCGACGGGAATACAACTATTGAAACAGAAACATTGATTATCTGTACAGGTGCATCAGCCAAGATGTTGGGAATACCGGATGAAATGAAATATGCAGGTAAAGGCGTGTCAGCTTGTGCCACCTGCGATGGGTTCTTTTATAGAAAAAGATCCGTAGCGGTAGTAGGAGGAGGCGATTCGGCCTGCGAAGAAGCGCTTTACTTAGCAGGTCTTGCCGGCAAAGTGTATCTTATTGTAAGGAAAGACCGGCTCCGGGCTTCTCAGATCATGCAGGACAGAGTATTGGGAAATGAAAAGATAGAAGTACTTTTCAATACCAACACTGTGGGTTTGTTCGGAGAAAATGTTTTGGAAGGAGCTCACCTGGTCCGTAATATGGGTCAACCTAACGAAGAGAAATTCGATATTGCTATAGACGGTTTCTTCTTAGCCATCGGCCACAATCCGAATTCAAAAGTATTCCAGCATTATCTGCCGGTAGACGATTACGGATTCATAAAAACTCTCTGGGGAACTACCAAAACGGATATTCCCGGGGTTTTCGCAGCAGGCGATGTAGCTGACCCTAATTATCGTCAGGCAATAACCGCTGCGGCCAGCGGATGTATCGCAGCTATCGAAGCCGAACGATACCTCAATATTATCGAAGTAAAGTAAAGACAGTCTCCAGTTAACAGTAAGCAGTTAACAATGAACAGTTACCAGTTAACAGTGAACGATTCGATGCAAGCGAGCTGAAATTTTCTCACGTGTGATTTTTTTAAATCGCAGTCGCATTTGAAATTTTTACACGTGCAAAAATTTCAAAGAATCCTAAACAAAATTAACGGCAATTCGCGAAGAGTATCTACCCCCGGTTACGAAGAGTATTTATACCTGTTAGCGAAGAGCATTAACACCTCGTCGCGAAGAGTATTTACACCCCGTCGCGGTAAGTATCTCGAGGAGGTCGCAATACTTACCGCGGGAGGGTAGCGAAGAGTATCTCGGAGGGGTAGTGATACTTATCGCAAAAAGGTAGCGAAAAGCACTAAGAAATTTGCGAATGAGTTGCCCGAAGAATAACGTTAAGATGATCCGGAATTTTTAGAAAGAAAAAGCTTTTTATAAAAAAATCCCCGACTTTTAGTATAGCCGGGGATAATAATAAATCAATATTATATTTCTTTTATTTAACCAATTTGGTATTTAGTGGTTGGGAGACTTTAGCAGCATATTCTTCTATGTATTTAAACCACTCCTCGTCCGATTGGAAACCCCATTCAGACCATCCGGCTCCAAAATAATAATCAAAAGGTTTTCCTTTCGTATAGCTGGTTAACCCTGCTATATGTTCATTATTCTGGAAAATCCCTTTTACAGGTGTGGTAAATACAACTCCTACATAATTTCTTCCGGCAGGAACTCCTGCATCGGAAACAGCATTTTCAGCGTAAGCCACATACCCTTTTTCCTGATTGGTTTGGATATTGCCCAACTCGGCATGAAGAAAAATACCCGCGGCCAAATCCATTGCATCGAAATCTCCATTATAAATAACGGATGCTTTATTAAGTTGAGAGCCGGCATCCAGAGAAACAATCATTTTCTGGAACATTACCTGATCGTTCACTTTCACTGAATCGTAAGTCAGTTCGAAGGTCGTACGCAAAACACCGGAATCCAATACCCGGGCGGTCGTATAATGGTTACCCACCCATATTGTGCTATCCGCAAACGGAGCAATTCCGCCTGCTCCCAGTGTATGTCCTACTTTATAACAATCCAGTCCTTCTCCTCGATCGATGTGATAAGATTTCCCATCTTCCAATTCTTCTTTGTAAAATTTATTTACGATCATATCCGAAGTCTTTTTCAACCAGATATCAATACCGTTGCTTGGATTTTCGTTTGCCAGAGCAGGTCCGTAAACACGAAAAGCGATCCGGGCGTTTTCCCATGCAAAATCATCTTTCCGTTCCGGAACAATACGTCCGAAGGTACGTCTTTCGTAATCCATTGGCGTTCCTATCTGAATAGAATAATTTACTTTGGAATTAGCCGGCACATCAGCAGAAAAGATTAAAGCCTGAGGTTCCCTGTTTCCACGGAATACAACCTGCGAAGGGATCTCTTCTCCCTGTTCATTCTTTACAACAAAAGTAGTTGCATACAGAAAAGACTGCAATGCCTCCCATTCCACTTCCACTATTTCACCTTTACGGTCTAATGCAGAAGTATTTTCAATTTCTACCATCACCCCCTGATCTTTAGTACAAGCCATTAATAAAAGGGTAAATGCGATTACCAGCAAATTTTTTTTCATATCATGCTATTTTTAGGTTAGAGTTATTCAATTGTTATAGGTTTGTATCGAGGTACCAAAGATTTCATGACCACCCATCCGATCAGATAAGCCACTGCACAAAAACAAAAAATAATGAAATACCCTGCCGGTTTTCCTTCAAATCCTAAGAAAGTCATATTCGTATCGCCTGCATAGACGAACAGCATTCCTGCCGACTTTTGAAGAAACAACGATCCCAGTCCTCCGGCCATCCCTCCGATTCCGGTAATGGTTGCGATCGCTGATTTAGGAAACATATCGCCGACCGTTGAAAAGATATTCGCCGACCAGGATTGGTGGGCCGCTCCTCCCAAACCAATCAGGATGATAGGCAACCACGGTGAAATAGTACCCAGAGGCTGAGCCAAAAGAACCACCAAAGGAATAAATGCAAAGATCAACATCGCCTGCATACGGGCAGCGTACGGGTTTTTCCCTGTTTTTTCGATAATAATAGATGGAAGCTTTCCTCCATAAATGGATAGCATAGTGATCAGGTAAAGAGTAAAGATCAACGCTATTCCCAGACCTTCGGATGTTTTGATTCCGAATTGCGTATTCAAATAAGAAGGAGTCCAGAAAAGGAAAAACCACCAGACACCATCGGTCATGAACTTACCGAAAGCAAACGACCAGGTTTGTTTGTATTTGAAACAATCCATGAAAGATAATTTCTTTTGCTGGCCTGCTTCAACTTCTTTTTCCGTTGCATCTTCCGACTCCCTGTCGGATAGGATATAGTTCAATTCCGCTGGATTTACCTTTGGATGATCTTCCGGTTTTTTATACACAAACACCCAGAAACCCATCCATACAAAACCCAATGCACCAATAATGATAAATGCCATTTCCCATCCCATGTGTTTTGCTAAAAGAGGAATAGAAAGCGGAGCAACCAAAGCTCCGATAGACGCTCCCGCATTAAATATGCTGGTTGCGTAGGCACGGTCTTTTTTAGGGAAATACTCTGCCGTTACTTTAATTGCGGCAGGGAAATTCCCTGCTTCCCCAATAGCCAATACAGTACGTGCGGCAATAAATGCATACATACTTACGGTAGAAATAAGAACAGCCATATCTCCGGTAGCTTCAATCAATGCCGCTTTAGAATCTACCCCTACGTAATATTCGGTGAATACTCCGCATAAAGCATGCATACAGGCTCCTACCGACCATACACCAATGGCCCATAAAAATCCTTTCTTGGTTCCCATCCAGTCGATGAAACGACCGGCAAACAACATTGCGATTGCATAGACCAGGGAAAAAAGCCCTGTAATGGTTCCGTAATGATCTTCATTCCAATGGAATTCAGGTTTGATAAACTCATCGAAGGTCAGGGATAAAACCTGCCTGTCGAGATAATTAATTGTAGTAGCAAAGAAAAGCATTGCACAGATTGTCCATCTGTAGTTCGTCATTTTCTGTTTTTCTTCTCTCATGTGTTATTATTTAAGATTAGTTTCTAACTTTTTTGATTATTTCGAATGTACTGTAACAAAGATCCGTAATTTTATTCCATTCTTCAGCAGCGATCACTTCTTTCGGGAAAAGGTTGGAACCCATACCGACACAGGTAACTCCTGCATCAAACCAGGATTTAAGATTGGCTTCTTCGGGTTTTACGCCGCCGGTAACCATTAACATAGACCAGGGCATAGGAGCTTTCAGTCCTTTGACAAAGTTCGGTCCTAATACATCCCCCGGAAATACTTTGCACATATCACATCCCATTTCCTGGGCAAATCCTATTTCCGATACGGAACCACATCCGGGAGTATAGGGTATAAGCCGCCGGTTTGCCACCTTAGCTATGTCCGGATTAAACAGAGGACCGACCAGAAAATTTGCACCTAACTGAATATACAGAGAAGCCGTGGGTGCATCGACAATAGAACCGACTCCCAGAATCAGCTCAGGACATTCGGCCGCTACGTACTTACTTAACTCCCCGAATACTTCGTGGGCAAACTCTCCACGGTTCGTAAATTCAAAGGCTCTTACACCTCCTTCATAACAAGCTTTAACGACTTGTTTTGCTACTTCTATCTCTTTATGATAAAAGACCGGAACCATACCTGTTTCAGACATGGTTCTCAATACCTGTACTTTATTAAATCGCGCCATAGTTCAGTTATCAGTGAACAGTGAACAGTGAACAGTAAACAGTAAACAATTCCATACTATCGCTTACTGTTAACTGATAACTGCTTACTGTTAACTGTTTAAGGTTGTTTTCCAATATAAGCTAATATTCCTCCGTCGACATACAGGATATGTCCGTTAACAAAATCCGATGCATTCGATGCAAGGAAAACGGCCGGGCCCATCAGGTCTTCCGGAGTTCCCCAACGTGCAGCCGGAGTTTTGGCAATAATAAAAGAATCGAAAGGATGACGGGAACCATCGGCTTGCCTTTCGCGTAACGGCGCTGTTTGAGGAGTAGCTATGTAACCCGGTCCGATACCGTTACACTGGATATTGTATTGGCCGTATTCCGATGCAATATTACGTGTCAGCATTTTTAATCCTCCTTTGGCAGAAGCGTAGGCAGAAACAGTTTCACGTCCCAGTTCACTCATCATGGAACAGATATTGATAATCTTTCCTGCTTTTTTCTTTATCATTCCCGGAAGAACCGCTTTCGACATGATAAAAGGCCCGACAAGATCAATATCGATAACCTGACGATATTCTTCCGCAGACATTTCATGCATAGGAATTCTTTTTATTATTCCGGCATTGTTAACCAGGATATCTATTATACCTATTTCTTTTTCTATTCTGGCTATCAAATCCTTCACCTGATCCTCGTTTGTTACATCACACACATAACCGGTTGCAGTTATGCCTAATTCTTTATAGGCAGCGATGCCACTATCAACCAGTTCCTGTTTAATATCATTAAAAACAATAGTAGCTCCAGCTCTTGATAAAGCAGTAGCCATGGCAAAACCGATGCCGTAAGAAGCTCCCGTAATCAGAGCTATTTTACCTTCCAAAGAAAAATTATTTCCCATTATAGTCTTTTTTATCTTGAAACGCGTCCTGATCCGTCGCCTTTCATTAATTGTTCAACTTCCGAAACCGTAACCAAATTAAAATCTCCATAGACAGTATGTTTCAAAGCGGATGCCGCAACTGCGAAATCCAATGCTTTCTGGTTATCCTCCGGATAAGAAATCAGACCATAGATCAGTCCTCCCATAAAAGAATCACCACCGCCTACTCTGTCTACAATATGTGTAATATCATATCTTTTGGATTGATATAATTTACTATCCGCATACAAACATCCACCCCAGGTATTGTGGTTTGCATTTATTGACCCCCTGAGGGTGATAATTACCTTTTTCGCTCTCGGGAAACGGCTTTGCAATTGTTGGCATACCGACTCAAATTCGGCAGCATCTATCTCTCCGTCGGTATGAGACACCTCAAAACCTTCGGGTTTTATTCCGAAAACTTTTTCTGCATCTTCTTCGTTTCCAAGGATAACATCACAACCTTCCACCAAAGCAGGCATTACTTCCGCTGCGCTTTTCCCATATTTCCACAGGTTCTTTCTGAAGTTCAAATCACAAGATACGGTAATACCCATTTCGTTTGCAACCTTTATGGCTTCCAGGCATACATCAGCAGCACCTTTTGAAATAGCCGGAGTGATACCGGTCCAGTGAAACCATTGAGCATCCCTGAATACCTCCCGCCAGTCAATCATCCCGGGTTGGATTTCCGAAATAGCCGAATGAGCCCGGTCGTATACCACTTTAGAAGCCCGGGCAACCGCACCTGTTTCCAGGAAGTAAATTCCTACCCGGTCTCCTCCCCTGACAATATTTGCGGTGTCTACTCCATATTTCCTAAGTTCGGAAATACACCATCCTGCAATATCATTTTGAGGCAGACGGGTTATGAAATCAGCCGGGATACCATAATTAGCCAGAGAAACCGCTACATTCGCCTCCCCTCCTCCAAAAGTCGCATTCAGGGAAGTAGACTGAATAAAACGTGCATTTCCCGGGGTAGCCAGGCGTAACATTATTTCACCGAATGTAACTACTTTTTTCATTGGGTTCATTCGTTTCATTATCTTAATTTATCCGCAGTAAAAGTGTCCATATCGTCGTAATCGAGATTTTCTCCGCACATCGCCCAGATAAACGTGTAATTACTGGTTCCTGCTGCGCTGTGAATAGACCAGGAAGGAGAAATCACTGCCTGTTCATTTCCCATAAAGATATGACGGGTTTCCTGAGGCTCTCCCATAAAATGGCATACAGCCTGTTGCGCCGGAATTTTGAAATAGAAATACGCTTCCATCCTTCTGGAATGAGTGTGAGGAGGCATCGTATTCCATACGCTTCCGGGTAATATTTCAGTCAATCCCATCTGCAATTGATTGCAAGGAACAATTTCATTTAATATCAATTGGTTTAAGATACGTTTATTACTGGTTTCTTCGGAACCCAGGTTACGTACCCTCCTCATATCGGATGTGATCTGAGCCGTCGGGTATTCTTTATGGGCAGGCGCCGAAGCAAAATAATACTTTGCCGGATTGCTTTTATCTTTGCTTTTGAAAATAACATCTTTAGAACCTCTTCCCACATAGATGGCATCTTTGTAAGACATGGAATAATCCGTTCCATCTACAGAAACAATCCCTTCCCCCTGGATGCAGATAATACCGACTTCTCTTCTTTCACAGAAATATTCGGAACGTATTAAAGCTACGGTTTCTAATTTGAGATCTTCACTTACCGGCAAGGCGCCTCCGATAATCAAACGGTCGTTATGAGTATAGACCATCATCACTTCATCCGCTGCAAATAATTTCTCAACCAGGAACTCTTTTCTTAGTTTCGTGGTATCGTAATTCTTCACATCGTTAGGATGAGTACCCCATCTTTCTTCAATTGTTGTTTTCATTTCTTATTATTCTTGTTTGTTTGCTTTTATAGATTTAGCTATCCCCATTTCCAATCCCCTCAATTCGGCAAGACCTCTCAGTCGGCCTATACAGGAATAACCGGGGTAGGTTTTCTTGTTCAGGTCATCAATCATCTGATGCCCATGATCGGGACGCATAGCGATCGAACAGTTTCTTCTTTGTTGCAATAAGAATATCTGTTTCATCACATTATACATATCCACATCCCCTTCGAGATGATTTGCTTCAAAGAAATTTCCTTCTTCATCCCTCTTTGTACTTCTTAAATGAATAAAATGAATGCGGTCGCCCAGGCGTTCAACCATTCCGGGAAGATCATTATCCGCCCTTACCCCGAAAGAACCTGTACAAAAACACAATCCATTGGACTCGTTAGGCACTGCTTCTACCAATTTATTAAAATCGGCTTCCGTACTTAGTATACGCGGTAATCCCAGGATTGGATAAGGAGGATCATCGGCATGAATTACCAGCTTCGCTCCGACTTCATCTGCGGTGGGAGTTACTTCTTTCAGAAAATAAATCAGATTTTCACGAAGCTTATCAGCATCTACATCTTTGTAGCGGTCCAATGCTTCCTGAATTTCTTTTACTGTGAAACTCTCTTCCGCACCTGGAAGTCCCTGCAATATATTATCCGTGATCAGTTTCTTTTCACTTTCCGGCATACTCTCGTACCGGGCTTTGGCTTTCTCAATATCCTGAGGCGTATATTCTTTTTCTGCTCCCGGACGCTTCAATATAAATAAATCAAAAGCCATGAAGGCAGCCCGTTCGAATCTCAATGCTTTAGAGCCGTCAGGCATTTCATACGACAGATTGGTACGGGACCAATCCAATACAGGCATGAAATTATAAGTAATAACATATATGCCGCATTGAGCCAGATTCCGGATGCTCTGTTTGTAATTCTCTATATATTTCTGGAAATCGCCTGTCTGTGTTTTAATATGTTCGTGCACGGGAAGACTTTCCACAACCGACCATTTCAGCCCGATCTCTTCAATCGTGTTTTTTCTCTTCTTTATTTCTTCTATGGTCCATATTTCTCCATTCGGTATATGATGTAAAGCTGTCACTATACCTGTTGCGCCGGCTTGCTTTATATCTTGTAAGCTCACAGGATCATTCGGCCCATACCAACGCCATGTTTGTTCTACGAGATGCATATTTAGGATATTAAGTAAAATTGTTTATGACTAAGACTAACAACTGGTCAACCAGTATTACTATGTGCAAATGTATAAAAAGATTTTATATAAAAAACACATTTTCAATAATATTTACAAATCACTTGTTAAATAAAAATATAATATCTAATTTTGAAACTTATAAAACAAATAAAATTCCGGAAACTGGTTTACAAGTTCTCTATTAACAACAAACAATCAATGGAATTTCTGGAGTATAAAATAGGAGAAGCTGAAAATCCGGTGGATTCCATCATCAGGCAGATAAAGGATCAGCTGAGTGACGGATTTCTTCATCCGGGAGATAAGCTGCCGTCGGAGAGAAAACTGGCAGAAAACTTCGGAGTAGGCCGTACCCACATCCGCGGGGCTATCAAAAAACTGGAATTTTACGGAATCCTTAAAACACTTCCGCAAAGAGGAACTTTTGTAGCAGGTTTGGATGTATCAGATCTTGAAACACTCCTTCAGGATGCTCTGGAAACAGAAAGTTACGATCTTTATTCATTAGCAGAAACCCGGTTAATACTTGAAACAAATATTATCCGCCTGAGTTGTTAAAGGCGGACCGACGAAGATCTGATCAAAATAGAAAATCATGTAAAAGCTTACGAAAATAAGATCATGACAGGTATACCTGCCGTAGAAGAGGATCTGAGTTTTCACCGCCAGATTGCCGAAGCTTCTAAAAATACAGTATTAAAATCAATGATGCTTATCATTACTCCCGACCTGATGACTAACTACAGAAAATTCTGGAATGTTTGTGATTCTCCCAAACGATCCATTGCAGCTATAGAACATCGCCTCTTACTGGAATACATCCGGAACAAAGACGAGGAAGCTGCAAGTAATATGATTGCCCAGCATCTGCGCGGCATTATGGAATATGCAAGAACTCAATCAATAAAATAATAACTTATGGAAAACATGTTTGATATAACAGGAAAAGTCGCGGTCATTACAGGAGCCGGAGGCGTATTAGGAGGAAGTATTGCGCTCAGTCTATCGAAAGCAGGAGCCAGAATCGTTGTTCTGGATATCCGGAAAGAAAATATAGACAAAAAAGTAAAGGAGTTACAGGACCAGGGAGGCGAAGCCATTGGTTTTGTTTGTGATGTACTTAGCATGGATAGCCTGAAAGAAACAGCCGGTAAGATTGTTTCCAAATGGCAAAAAATAGATATTTTAATTAATTGTGCGGGAGGAAATGTTCCCGGCGCCACTTTATCTCCCGAACAGACTATTTTCGATATGAAAATAGAAGACTGGGACAAAGTCACCACATTGAACCAGAACGGGACTGTTTTTCCTTGTCTGGCTTTTGGAAAAATAATGTCTCAACAGAAACAAGGAAGTATTATAAATATTTCCTCCATGGCCACTTACTCCGCTTTGACAAGAGTACCCGGCTATTCAGTTGCTAAAACGGGAATCAATATCTTCACTCAATGGATGGCAACCGAACTGGCTCAGAAATTCGGAGATGGGATACGGGTGAATGCTATCGCACCGGGATTCTTTATCGGAGACCAGAATCGTGCTATCCTGATTAATCCCGACGGTTCTTATACGGACAGAAGCAAAAAAGTACTGGCTAAAACACCCATGGGTAGGTTTGGGGATATCAATGAATTGAACGGAGCTGTACAATTCCTTTGTTCGCCGGCTGCCAGTTTTATAACCGGAGCGATCCTGCCGATCGACGGAGGATTCAGCGCATTCAGCGGAGTGTAATTATTTATTATTCAATTATAATTTATATGAGTCAAAGTAAAGCATTTTTTGTAGCAAAAGAAGAGAAAATTTATCCTGCAGGAGAAAAAACGACGCGTCAGTTTGTTGCGTATGACGACAATATCATGATGGTAAAAGTGATGTTCGAAACAGGAGCCGTCGGACCTGTTCATACTCATCCGCATGTTCAGACCTGTTATGTTGCCAAAGGCAAATTCGAAATAGATATCAACGGAGAGAAGAAAATCCTGGAAGCCGGCGATGGTTTTTTAGCTGAGCCCAACATACCTCATGGAGTAAAATGTATAGAAGAAGGTATTCTGATCGATGTATTCAATCCTTGTCGTAAAGACTTTCTTGAAACTATTTAGTATTATATAAAAATGAGATTGCCAAATAAAACAGGCAATCTCATTTAATAGCTAATCTATCTAACTTTACCTCTTGGTATTTTTAATTTGTAGTAGTAACTAAGATTGCTCCATTTTTGCCTTTTTCCCCGTATTTTTTTAATGCTTCCTTATCTTTTACAACAGTAATCTCCAATACATCCTTTTCAAAAGCATCAATAACTTTTTCCAATTCTGTTATTGTTTCGTAAGCTAATTCTTTCCCATCAACAACACATAGGATTTTATCTTTCTTTAATTTTTCCCGGTCTTCCTTATCACCATCGTTGGCATCTCCTACATAAGTATTCCCTTCTTTTTTAACTACATAAACAGAAGTTTCAGAGTTTTTTTTAGTTGAAAGCTGCACTACACCATTTTCGCCTTTTTTCCCATAAAGGTCCGTTGCTTTTTTTCCTTTCAATACTTCCACTGATTTAATAGTATTTGCATTCATTTTAAGTACTTCTTCCCGTGAAATTTCTTTTCCATCAAGAATAAAAAGGGCATCCTTCAAACTTTCATCCTCGCTTAAATTCAAAGAAGAGACTTCATTATCTTTAGTTTTCGCTTCTCCCTGAACAACCGGTGCAGAAAAAATCACTTCTGTTTTTTCTGTTTTTTCTGTTTTCTTCTCCCCCCTGATAACCGGCGGAGTAAAAATAGCTTTGGGTTTATCTTCTTTCTTCTTAACTGCGGTATCTGATTCAGTACGAAACACCGTTTTACCTGTTTTGGTTTTACGGCTGGATACTACTATTCCCTCATCTTTCAGGCTATCCTTTTCATTTTTATAGCCCCAAAATGCACCTGCATTTGTAGAATCTCCTTTGATACTTCCGGAATGATCCGGATCGGTTTGCATATCAAATTCTTCCTGTTGAGGAAGAGAGGTCTCGCTTAAGACAACTTTATACTCCGGCTCTGCAAACGCCCACAGGAATAATCCCACAGCGGGAATAAGCAATAAAGCCGAAAACTTTTTAATCGGTTTACTTGAATTTTTTTTCATCATTGTAATTCTTTTTAATTTATTACTTGTAAACGAGCTCGTCAAATTAAATACGGAATAATTCAAAGTACTATTAATCAAAACTGCCTGATAAACCACAGGAGGTATTCCTTTTCTCAAAACCACTTCATCGGCCAGATACTCCAAATTTTCTTTTACAGATTTAGAATACAACCAGATGAATGGATTAAACCATTGCAGAATACATAAGACCTGTATCAGACTAAGATCAATCCAATGCTTTTGAACAATATGACCCTTCTCATGAGCAATGATTAACTCATTTTCCAGAGCAGTCCTCTTGTTTGAGTTTCCCAAAATAATCTTATTGAAGAACGTGAAAGAATATGGGTAAGAGGGAATATCTATTACTTTATTTTTGTCGTAATCTACTTCTTTTCCTCTACCCACCATTTTTCGTAATGTACACATACCTAATACATTACGAACACATAAGAGCAGACCTATAAGAACATAACTTACTATCAGAATATTTTCCCACGAGAAGAAGGAAATAAAAGGATGCGCCAACAACTCTTCTCCTATTGTATTTGCCTCTGAAATATTAAAT
>JAJBTS010000059.1 GCA_020860885.1 Bacteroidales bacterium | reverse complement strand
AACGAAGGCTTGTTCGGTGGCTTTATCTCTGAACGGAGAAGTTATTTTTAACCGTATGGAGGTTCAAAATGTTTCACATGCTTCCCAACTGGGATTATTCGGATGGAACGCAATGAATTACGTACGGGAAAACGGCCTGAAGGTGGATGCCGTAGCTGTAAGCGCCGGTCCGGGGTCTTATACCGGGCTAAGAATCGGTGTCTCGGAAGCTAAAGGTATAGGTTACGGCCTGGATGTTCCGCTGATTGCTCTTTCTTCCTTAAAAGTGATGGCTTCCGGGGTGCTTCAATCGGATATTCCGGAGAAAACAGAGGAAAAAGTGTTGTTTTGTCCGATGATCGATGCCAGGCGAATGGAAGTTTATTCAGCCATATACGATAAAACCCTGAAGGAGATACGTCCGGTTCGGGCCGACATCATAGATGAAAATAGTTATGCCGCATATTTGCAGGACCATAAAGTCGTTTTCTTTGGTGACGGATCGGATAAATGCAGATCCATAATACGTTCTGCAAATGCTTTGTTTGTGAAAGATATTTATCCTCTGGCATCGGCAATGGTCGGATTGGCCGAAGAAGCTTACTCAAAAAAAGATTTTGTCGATCTGGCTTATTTTGAACCTTTCTATCTGAAAGAGTTTCAGGCTACTGTTGCTAAAAATAAGGTGATACCTAAACTTAATAATCCCGGAAATGCTAAAGAATAGCATCATCCTGTTTTTTTCTTTGCTCCTGTTTCCTTTTTTGGCTTATTCTTCCGATGTTCTGATAGATTTGGTCGGCGAAGAAACAGCCAAGGAATTAATTGCAGAAGGATCTCTTACTTGCAGTGCGAAGAAAGATTCTCTGCTATTGATCCCTGAATATCCTTTTGTCCGGGTTTTAACCGATCGTTTGTTGGAAGAACTTCATCCGAACCTGGTTGTTGAAACCTTGAATCTCTTTAAAAAACCATCCGGAATTTCACAAGGCACATGGACGGATGAAGAGAAACTGGCTTTGCTGAATGGAACTCTTTCTTTAAGTAAACTGAAAGGTATAGAATATTATTCCAAAAGCAAAGGGAAAATGCGTGTTTTGTATGAAGAGTCGGTTGTCATTGATGGTCCTGAAAGCAAAAAAGAAATACCGGATCCGGTGCTTTCTCTTTTACCGGATAGCTTAACTATTTTTGTTAAGCAGAAGGATACTACCTTCGGAGAAAATATCTATAGGTACGATTACTACAGCACTCCCGGAGCTCTTGTTTTTGTCCAGCAAAACCTGACTTCCATGACGTATGGTTTATTGCCTTTGGTCGGTAAAAATAAGTTGCGTTCGGTAGTGGCAGTGGTAGATGCCGGAGAATATTTGGTCGTATATGGTTTATCGATGGCAAAAGCTTCTGCTCCATCCTGGATGGAAAAGAGAGTGAAAGAATCTTTTTCTAACCGCGCCAATGCTGTGATGAAATGGTTTCGACAGTTAACAGTCACCAGTCACCAGTAAGCAGTGAAACAGTAATGGGTTTGTTGGTAGGTAGTTAAAGCTATTAATATTACTATTCAGTTTCGATAAGTATTCACCTTCATTTGCGAAGAGCATCTACCCCCCGTTGCGAAGAGTATTGACACGTGTTTGCGAAGAGTATCACGATGGGTTAGCGAAGAGTATTACCACCCCGTCGCGGTAAGTATCTCGGGGAGGTCGCAATACTTATCGCGAGGAGGTGACGAAGAGTATTACGAAGAGGGCTTAATACTTATCGCAAAGGGATAGCGAAGAGCATTACCCAGGCATCGCGAAAAGCATTCACAATCCACTGTGAATACTACCAACTATTTATAATACTTCACTGCTTACTGTTCACTGCTTACTGTTCACTGCTTACTGTTCACTGTTCACTGGTGACTGTTCACTGTAAGGCGTGGCTTTCGAATTCTATTTCTTCGGAAGCGGGTGTCCGGCTTCCTTCCAGTAAGACGTTCGCACGGACTTTGATTTTTCCGGGAGTGGTTGTCGATTGTATCAATACCGGAGCGGTGCCCCAGCGTAAAGGCGCCGGATTGGCCAGAATATCTGCTCCTCCTATAATTTTGCCTTCTCCTTCTATTTCGAATTTAATACTCTGGTTGGTAAACCTTCTCTCAACCCCTTTGTCGTCCACTATGGATGCTACGAGAGTTACGAAATCAGATCCGTCGGCATATAAATCCATTCCTTCATTGTCTAGATACAGCTTTATTTTGGAAGGACGGCCTGCAGGCATCACCTTATGGGTAGCAACCAATTGGCCGTCTATGTATCCTTCTGCTACCATAGACACGTCATCGCGGGTTTCCGGATTTCTTTTTTTGTATTTGGTATGCATAAAATCGTATACATCTTTTATGACTATAGGGGGCGATGGCATTTGATTCTCTTTGGGTTCTTTTTTATAAGTATATTGAAAATCTCCTTCGTTGTAAGTAAACCGGACTTCGTCGCAGTTTGAAAAAATGACCACATCTTTTCCTGATCCGGGAGTCATGGCATGAGCTATATATACCATCGGGCCGGAATCCGCTATCGGATGTTTGGCTTTAGGGTCTCTCTGGGACATAAACATATAATAAGAATATTTCGGCTGACGAAAGACGTCCATCACCCCTCCGTAAAAAGGATCGGGATGGTATCCCCGCTGGTGATCGAAAGAATGCCACAAGGCACCTCCTACATGATGACGGGAGGTCTGGTAAAAACTGTTGTAACTTGTCTGGTTGTAATCGGGCATGGAATAATGACGCGCCTGAACCAGCATAGCCTGCTCTCCCCAGTTGCGTGCTATACGGCTGGAAGAATTTTGCGCGCTCCAGTCGTCGACATTATCGCCCCATTCCCTTGTGAAATAAGTTTTGTTTTCATCCATGTTTTTTACGGCCCAGTTTTTATCCCCGGTAACAGGATGGCCGAAATGTACCGGGAAGTGTTCGCTTCCCTGGGCCCGCTCATCGCTTGCGGTATAACAATAAGGGTACGGGAATTCTTCCTTCACGGTTGCAATGGTATTCCTGGCAAAATGTTCAGGATAATGCGTTTCGTTAAGTATCGGTTCCCATAACCACACACAGGGATGGTTGCGGTCGCGGCGTACTATCTGCCGGATGTCGTTGTATACCCTTTCTTCAAACAAATACTCTTTACTCCAGAACTGCCACCCGGGAGTATTCTCTATGAGGAGCAATCCCAATTCATCGCAGGCATCCATAAAAGCCGGATCCTGCGGATAATGGGCATTGCGGATAACTTCCATTCCTGCATCGCGTAATTTTTTTGCATCTCTCCAGTGAACGCTGTTCGGTAAAGCATTGCCGACAATGGCGTAGTCCTGATGCCTGTTGGCCCCTATCAAAGGACGCGGGTAGGGTTCTCCGTTCAACCAGAATCCCTCTTTCCCCTTGAATTCGATACTCCTGATTCCTATCCTCTGGCGGTATCCGTCTATAATTTCTCCTTTCGAATTTTTTATCGTTACAAAAAGGTTGTAGAGAGTAGGAGAATCGGGCGACCATAATTCCTGATTTTTTACTCTCATCTTACTTTCAAAATGTTTGTCTGCCTGAGCGATCAGTTTTATTTTCTGTTTGGTTTGGGCGATAGAGGTTCCGCCGGAAGTTTGTAAATCGTATTCAATATTTCCTGTAAAAGAATTATTACTGCTGTTTCTTACATGCAATTTGAGCAGAACATCCGCTGATGATCTGGAAACATTTTCCGGTGCTGCGAATAATCCGCCTCCTGCCGTTTCGTTTTCAAAATTGGGATCGGTAATATGAATGTTATTATGTGTGATAAGCCAGCAATCCCGGTATATTCCTCCGAAGTAGGTGAAGTCGAGAACATCCTGGAATTTCCCCGGGGGATAATCCGGGTCATCGCTGTTGTCGGCCCATACGGCAACAACATTCTCTTTGTCCCAGACTACATAATCCGATATATCGACAATTACCGGCAGGTATCCGCCGAAATGTTCTTCTAATAATTGCCCGTTCACATACACCTTACTCTTGCCCATGATGGCTTCAAAATGTAGAAATAATTTTTTCCCCTTCAGTTGAGGTTCTAAAGTGAAGTGTTTGCGATACCATACCACCCCCTGGTAGTTGACGCATCCGCTGGCTTCTAACGGCAACAGTTCTATCCCATTGGGTAAGGAAACCTCTTGCCATTCTTTGTCATTGAAAGTAATCTGTTCGGCATTGAGTACTTCCCCTTTGTGCATCTTCCAGGAAGGATTCATATTATACACTTTCCTCCCGGTATTTTTAACTTCATAAAATCCTGCGGTGGAAAACTCCGGTTTATGCCCGGCCGTTGCCTGGGAAGCAATGAATAGAAGAAGCAAAAAAACAATAATTTCAGATTTTGTAGATTTCATAACGGGTATAGTTTATTCTTATCTGATACATACCTCTTCGGATATTATACGGCAGATAGGTTTAGATATTTTATGAAGTTAAAAATACCGGGA
>JAJBTS010000017.1 GCA_020860885.1 Bacteroidales bacterium | reverse complement strand
ACCTATATCTGTATCTATATTTGTTTTCAAAATTGTATCTGTTTCTATCTTGCTTTTCTCATTAACTTTGCAAAATTTCAACCACAAAACATATATGTTATGGATTTACATTTTGCAAAAAGAATGTCTTATATAAAAGCATCGGAAATAAGGGAAATATTAAAAGTTACAGAACAAGACGATGTAATTTCGTTCGCAGGTGGTTTACCTGCACCTGAACTTTTTCCAATAGAAGAAATTAATGAAGTAAGTCAAATTGTACTACAAGAATTAGGAACAAAGGCACTTCAATATACCTCAACCGAAGGTTATGCACCATTACGAGAATGGATTTCCAATCGAATGAATACCCACTTAAGAACCTCTTTCGATAAAGACAATATCCTAATTACTCATGGCTCGCAACAAGGTTTAGATTTGTCGGGAAAAGTTTTTTTGGACGACGGGGATATTGTTTTGTGCGAAAGCCCAACATATTTAGCCGCAATCAGTGCATTTAAGGCATACGGATGTAGTTTTATCGAGATACCGACCGACAAAAACGGTATGGTTATGGATACCTTAGAAGATGTTTTATGCAACACCTCTAATGTCAAACTGATATATATAATACCAACTTTTCAGAATCCAACGGGAAAAACCTGGAGTCTGGAAAGACGCAAGAAACTCGCTGAATTATCCTCTAAATATGGTGTTGCAGTTATAGAAGATAACCCTTACGGAGAATTGAGATTTGAAGGGGAACATTTGCCTGCTGTGAAATCTTTTGATAATATTGGTAATATATTGTGTACAGGTAGTTTTTCTAAAATTTTCTGTCCCGGTTTTCGAATTGGCTGGATTGCAGGAGATAAAGATATTATCCGTAAATATGTTCTTGTCAAACAAAGTGCAGATTTACAGTGCAATACAATAGCACAAATGACTATTGCCGAATACCTAAAACGGTATGACATAGATACACATATCAGAAAAATAGTTGAAGTGTACAAAAATCGCAGGGATATTGCTGTTAATTGCATAGAACGTTTCTTCCCCCAAAAAATAAGATTCACTTATCCGGAAGGAGGCTTATTTACTTGGATAGAACTTCCCGAAGAAGTTTCAGCACGCGAAATCCTAAATAAATGCCTTGAAAGAAAAATTGCTTTCGTTCCGGGTGGTTCTTTTTTTCCGACAGATAACAAGGAAAATACATTAAGAATAAACTATTCCAATATGCCGGAAGATAGAATAGAAAAAGGGCTTAAAATTATGGGGGAAGTAATAAAAGAATATATCCGTGAATCAGAGTGATTCTTAGTATCCATTATTGAAGGATTTGAATACAAACTAAAGGTTTTAATAATAACTATTAAAAATCCCCCAATGGACGGACATTCTGAAAAGTTTAAACTGATTGAATCAATATCAAAGACTAAATCAGAAGGAATGTTTGATAATATCCCCTAATAATTTTAAGCATTCTTCAATCTTTGTCGTCCATTTCTGCCCGTAACTTAACCGCATACAATTCCTATACTGATCTTGTAGGGTAAACATTCTACCGGGAGCAATGCTTATTTTTTGTCGCATTGCTCTACGGTACAATTCTGTTGTATCTATATTTTTATCCAATTCTACCCAAAGCATAAATCCGCCTTGTGGAGTTATTATTTTAGTTTCTTCGGGAAAATAGTCCATGACAGATTGTACAAAATGGACGCTATTGGTATGTAGTTCATGACGCAACTTGCGTAAATGATTTTCGTACCTGTCATTTTCCATAAAATTGGCTATGGCTTCTTGGTTAAGGGACGGTGTAGATATTAAATGGATATGTTTCTGCCGAATAATTGCTTCCTTAAATCTACCCGGAGCAATCCAACCCACACGATAGCCGGGGGCTAATGTTTTTGATACAGAACCACACCATAATACAAGCCCCTTTTCATCAAAGGCTTTACATGGTTTAGGGCGTGAATTTCCAAAAAACACATCCCCGTATAAATCATCTTCAATTAAAGGAATATCGTGTACCGAAAGCATATCTACAACAGCTTTCTTGTGTTCATCAGGCATACAGCTTCCCATAGGATTGCTGAAATTACTGACAAGCAAGCATACATTTATCTGTGGTATGACTTTTTTCAAAGCATCAGGGTCAATACCTGTAACGGGGTTTGTCGGCAGTTCCAATACGCGAAGCCCAAGACTATTTGCTAATTGCAACAATCCGAAATAGACAGGGCTTTCAACAGCTATGGTATCGCCTTTTTGAGTAATGGCGGATAAGGCTAAAGAAATAGAATTGGTTGCTCCCGTTGTCGTTATAATATCCTCTGCGGCTAAATTTGCATTCCA
Organism: Bacteroidales bacterium; assembly: GCA_020860885.1. Taxonomy (GTDB): domain Bacteria; phylum Bacteroidota; class Bacteroidia; order Bacteroidales; family Azobacteroidaceae; genus Azobacteroides. The sequence goes on along the minus strand of JAJBTS010000017.1, from coordinate 2,147 downwards.
GCTATATGCGAAACGGGCTATATCTTTTCTTAACCGAATGTTTCCTTGTGGGTCTTCGTATCTGGTACCATTACCCGGAAGTGAACGCATGGCTCTGACAAGTTCCTTATTGAGTTTTGAAATAGGTAACAGAGTATCTTCCGGTACTCCCAACGAAAAACGAGTTATAGACATATCTTCTATGGAACGGTATACTTCTGTAATTAAATCCTCATCTTCTTTCCCGATTGATTTAATCGAGGGTTGAGTGGTTGCCGGAGCGGATAAACGTAGCGGTTTATAATTGACAATATATCCCGATTTTGGACGTGAAATAATAAATCCGTCTTTTTCCAATTCGTAATATGCCTGAATTGCAGTATTCAGACTTATGCCGTTTTCATTACTAACAGTACGCAAAGACGGCAATTTATCTCCGACTTTCCATACTCCTGTTTTTATCTGCCAAGCAATCGTACCCGCTATTTTTTGATATAAGATTTCTCTTTCCATGCTTTTAAACTCAATCTGTATCCTGCAAATATATCAAATTTATATCTATACCCATATAGTTTTTTATATTATTTTTGCAGGAGGATCATCTCACTGATTTTCATAATATGATAAAGGACATAAATTCAAGAAAATGAAAGCAATATGAATAAGAGAGTTGTCCATCTCTCCTGACATCAGCTCCAGCCTGTTTTTTACTCTTTTAATGAAAGCAGGTTGCAGAAAAGTTTTGTATACGGAAGGAAAACCAGTTATTGGAGGAAATTATCGGATATTCAATTTCTACCCTTCGGTACTCTTTAAGAAATACTACAAAGCCTACGAGGAGCGATTATGGTTCTCTTACTCACCAGGAAGAGATAGAAGCCAATTTGTCGGAAGAAGAAAAAGAAGAGCGGGAAATGTTTAAACAGGAAATAAGCCGGCAAGATAAAGTTGTCGAAGAAGCGTTTAATATGTATGAATATTTCAAATAAGTAAGAGGGAAACAAAAAAGGTTGCCTGCAAACAAACAGGCAACCTTTCTTAAATTTCAAATACGTTTAATACTCTTATATGAATTAAACTTCGTATCCTTCCTGAGTTTTACGAGCACCAAACAATCCTGCAAAAGCTGCTATGGCTGCTCCTATTAATAAAGCAAAGAAAGCGATAAGAGCAGAAGTTGCTGTAGCATTGGATATTCTGTTTGCTTCTTCCAAAGCATTTTGTTTTGTAACTTCCCAATCTTGTCTCAATTGCTCCACAGATTGTTGAAGATTATCTATCTGTTGTCTTCCTTCTTCCACGCCCGATTGAATAATATCTATATATTCATCTACGGCTCTGTTCACTTCAGCCTGAGATAAATTGGAGTTATTGGCAATCGCCCGGGTTAAATCGTTGCGGTCCACATCCCTGAAAGCAACTTCGGTACGTTGTTTCACTCTTTCCAGGAACGCATTAATGATATTTTCCGCATCGCTTGGATTGGTTACTAATCGTCTTACCGACCGGTTCAAATCCGAACGAACCGCTTGTAACTGGTTTTGCAGATATTCCGGTTGGAATTCACGGACACCGCTTCTTCTTAACGCCTGACGGATATCCTGACGAACTTCCTGACGGGAAACGTCTCCGGTAAAACCTATATCGCTTAAGATACCCTCACTGTCGTCGCCCATGGCAGATAATCCGTCACCCACAGCAGAACCGACTCCTGAAACTACACCGCCTACTGCGGATGCCACTGAACCTAAAATATTTCCTGTTAACCGAACGGCTCCCATGGCTAAAAACGCAACCAGTACTACTGTTGCTATCATAGTGGTACTCCATACGATAAATCCATGGATAATACCATCACGACCTGCTAATTTCCCTGCAACAAAACCTCCGGCAGCTAAACTTAAAATCAGTGCGACAGCTGTCCATATACCCATTGTGGTTCCAATTCCTGATGTTGGTTCACTTGATTGGGGATCAAGCATATATAAACTGATACTTGAACCTAAAATAGATAAAAGTATAGATACCGCAATAACTGTTACTACTCCGGCAAATACGCTTCCCCACGAGATTCTGTTCTTAAAATCTGTAATCTCCGTAAAATTGACTCTTTCCATAATCATTATTATTTTTAATTAATATATGTACGTTTTATAAATATCTAACAG
>JAJBTS010000116.1 GCA_020860885.1 Bacteroidales bacterium | reverse complement strand
GTAAAATATATATTCCGGGATTCAGATGTGAGGTCTCAATCCAATTACTGTAAGATATATGCTTCACTTTTCCTGTAATATCATATACTTTTACTTTATAATTTGTTGCTGAATCGGACAGCCTCAGATATATCTTATCTCCTTTTGTTACGGGATTAGGAAAAACCGAAACTGTAAAGCCTTTCTGTTCATAATCAATTATGGGAATAGCATTCGGTTCTTCTATTTCCTTGATATCTGATAATTGGGTAGAACCTGCATTAAAGTCGGAAACCTGTATCGTATTCCCATTATCATCATCCCATTCAGTCATTTCAAGCCTGATATAGCGATAACTCACTTTTTCCGGCAGGAGGACTTTTACATCTGCAATATTTGCGCCTGTTGGTATGGAAGTATTTTCGATAATGGCTGTAAAATCTTCTTCCTCTGTATTTTTCCCAAAGAATGATACTTTACTTGCCCGTAAGAAAGCGGTAGTATTACTTAGAGTTCTATGCCTGTAAATAAAATAGGAAAGGTCTTCTTGCTTTTGCATATCAATAGTGAAAGACGGTTTATAGTCGGCAGGAGCTGTAATTTCCTGGAATGTTTTACCAGGTTTAACAAATAAAAAAGAAGTTCCCGTATCATTGTCAATAATATATTCGGGAAGGCTACCACCTACCGTTTCATCTTCTACTCCCTGAATAGAAGTAGTAATTATCCAACCGGCTCTTTCAATATTAACGTCTCTCCCTGGAGAAAGCGGAGTTTCTTCATTTACTAAAAATTTAACCGATTGCCCGGAATAAGGCGATCCCATCTGATAGGTAATAAGTCTTCTTTCCGTTAATGCAGGAGTTTCGATCCCCAGATGGATAGGATTGGTGCCGTTCTTCGGATCTGCAACATATACTATCGTTTCGGGTTTATCAACATCTTTTACTAATACTACACATCCTGCGTCTGCCTCCAGTGTAAGCCCATTCTTTTTAAATCCGCAGGCACGATGGAATACCATCCCGAAGATCTTTAGTTCTTTGTGATAAACTGCCTGCAAAGAATCCGAATTAACGATTATCTGAATATTATTCGGGTCATAAGCTTTGGCGGCTTCACTATCTGTTAATCCGGGAACAATAATATATTCATACTTAGATCCTTCCGGATTCAGACCATGATCGAAAGAAAGAGTAAATACATCTTTTTTTACCAGATCATTCGAATAATTACCATTGATATCGAACCAGCTTCCGGATTGTTCCTGAGCGTTTAGTTGTAATTTCCCTTTTTTAGGGAAATAATATCCTATTTTCCCATGGAAAACCCAATCCAGATTATTTTCATAATCAAATGTTCCTTTTGTGAAGGATGTTTCACTACCTTCCGAAGAAATGGTAACATCACCATTTAATAAACACTGGTTAACAGTAGTATTTACCTTGAATGGAGCAGAAGAATGGATATCACTTCCCAGACAAACAATTTCTTTATCAAAGAAGAACCATGCTTTTTTTGCAGATGTATTTACATTCATCCTACTATCTGTATCGGAATAATTATAAACGGATACCGTATAAAGACTATCCGTAACCCCTCCGACAAATCCGGATTGTCCCATCTTTATATAAGTTTCTGCTTGTGGAATATTTATAAACTCAGGACAGGTTACTCCCGGGATTTTTGCCCAATTCCACACCGGGAAAATATTAAAGTACTCATTCCCGTCAACAAATATGCCGGTCGCTCCATCGGATAAGAAATATTGTTTCTTCCCTTCAAAATTATCAGCCAGATATTCGTTACGGGCTGTACGATTCGATACCATTCTTAGGTCAACAGAGTATTCCGGACGTTTATGTATGGTGTAATCACTCCAGAAATAATGGTTACTACCTGGAACTATATTGTAGCTGGCAGGTTTTTCTCCTTTTATGCGGGCAATGGCGCTTTCGTAAATCTCCGTATTTTCAGGATCGAATATTTTGGCACGTTCGATAATTCTTACCGAGCCGGTTTTCAAAGTTGCTCCCGGACGAGTGGAAGCACGTCCGATAGCATTGTAGAAAATATAATCTCCCCGGAATACATTCAGATAACTTTCCCTTATAAGTTTCGTTAAAGATTCAACTTCATTTTCCGGGAATTCATAGCTTGTTCCTGTAGCATAACTCATGGCTTTGGAAGTTCCTTCCATAAATACTTCTCCATAAGATCCGATATGCAGTTGACGACCGTGTTGCGTGTAAGAATTGTCGTATTGTATTCCCTGTGCTGAGGTAGTGAACCCTAGCGTGGTAGAGATAAAATCCATTGCAGATCTTAACAAGTCTCTGTCATTGGTCAGACAAGCTCTGTATATCCAATGCAAAGCAATATCTACTCTATTGGCGCCATTTTCCCCTCCCGGATTGCCTCCTTTGTTTTTCAATCGTGTAATAGATTTAGCCATAAGTTCTTCCGAAATTTTTTCTTTACCTAAATTTTGCAGAAGAATAAGGAACATACCCATTCTTTGAGGTTCACCAATCTCATTTTGATACCAGTTTGTAGAATGAGGTTGTTTCAAATGCCAATATTCTAACATTTTCTCCATCTTGATTTTCAGATCATCATTCTCAAAATAATTACTTTCTTTATGAGTATACCCCAGCCCCATAGCCAGCATACGGTCTAAATGAGCCATAGGGGGCCAGTTGGTTCTTGCCTGGGATGCATAATCTACATCCGGAAAAGAACCATCTTCCTTAAGGTTGGTCAAGTAACGGGCAATATCCTGGTCTAATTTATCTACAGTTGAGATTTTATCGGCCCGGACGTCAGCAATTATACCGTTGATAAATCCCACAAAAACAGATATGGGTTCAACAGTAATTTCACACGAAGCAGAGATAGATTCGTTAGTGATTGCTTTTGCAGTTACAGTAGCAGTTCCTGTTCCGATGCATTTAATTTTCCCGTCGGCAGTTATTTCAACAACTTCAGTGTTACTTGATTCAAAAGCCAGCCTTCTGTCTGTGACGGAAACAGGATAAAATTCAACATTCAATTCTACAATATCACCTACTGCGAAATCATATTTTCCTTTTTCGAAAGAAAGCGCTGTAAGGGGAGCGCCTTCGCTCAAACAAACGATAGAAGTATTAAAATTTGCCGGGCTGGAATAGGTTCCTTGCAACCAAAGTATATGGAAAGGATTATCTGCCGGTACATTTTTAATGGATACGGGTCGAATATTTACCTGATCCATAGGTGTGTCAGCAGTCATTATCTCAGATTCTGTCCATGTTTTTCCTTCATCCGCTGTCTCATAACGGTATAATTCAAACGTTCCTCCGATATCTTTTTTAGATAAATATACGATAGATGGATCAATAGCATCAAAACAAAGTCCGCCGGCATAGTAAGAATTGGCATGGAATGTTTTTCCTCCTACAGCCGTATATTGCTCAATAGGGAGACCTTCTCCGGCATTGATAATCGTTTCTTTTTTCCATTCCGTACCGTTCCAAAATGCATACATATAAGTATGACCGGATGTTTTTCCCGGATCTGTGTCTGCATTAACATTGTTCCCCTTGAAAGCATCGTATAAAACAGCTGGTTTGCCTTCAATTAAAGTTATGTCGTAAGCAATAACTTTATCGGACGCCTGAGTGGTCGAATAGATAACATCGGGAGGGTTGTTGTAAGTAATAGAAACATTCGAACTACTCGCTGCTGTATAAAAACTTAAACCGGAATTCTCATTGTTAACAGCTTTAAGGTAGTGGATCGTGCTATTATTAAATCTTAATCCCGTGCCTAACTGGGTAATAACCATATGGATATCTCCCTGCTGATCCTGGATGGCCCGCATGCTAGGAACTTCCGCCCGTTGCTCATAACTGTTTCCAAAGCCCGGATCTCCTAAAAATCCCGCTCTTGGATTGGGGCTTGGAAGTGCACCTGTAACTCCGGCCTTATTAGCATCTTTAAAAAATGAGTAGCCCAGGTTGTTTTTTGAACGCCAGAATACAACTATATTATCTCCCATCGCAAAAGGGAGTGTGGAACTGATTCCATATCCGGTTAAAGATTGCGAAACAAACCCCTGAGTAATATCCCCTGTTGTGGAATTGGAACGGAAACAATGAAAACCGGTCGTTCCGAGCTCCTGACCGTTTTTGGACGCAAAAATAAGAATTTGTCCGCTTGAGCGGATTAGAATTGCGGGAGAACAGAAATCTTCGGCTCCATAAGCCGAAGCTACCGTTTGTTTAATTACATCTTGCGTTTGGTGATCGTAGGAACCGATAACAAGATCTCCGGTTTTATTGATCCATGCAAAATAAGTACTGCCATTATGATATACCGAACTAGGTTGAGAATTAAGAGACCATACCCCATCATCAGTAAACGGAATAGTTGCTTTGGTTGCAAAAATAGGTTCAATACCTATCATGAAGAAAAGACTTAAAAGGTAAATAAGTAAAGAATGTTTCATGGTAATTATGATTAAGTTTAAATCTGTTAAAAAGTTAGCTGATATT
>JAJBTS010000231.1:440-4531 GCA_020860885.1 Bacteroidales bacterium | reverse complement strand
TTTTCACACTATATAAAATATGCCTACTTATATTATTTAATTTAAACCTTACATAATATAACCGGAACTGAAACTAAAAAGTCTTTATGAGATAGTTGTTAAAGATGTGTTCAAAGTGTATGGAGAGGCTTTCCCGTGAGGGAAGGCCTCTTATTTTATTATACGGATAGTTGTTAAAAGATTAATAGACAGAAACTTTTAAGAAGATTAAGTGTTTTTTATTATAAAAAAATCTCATAAATCCAAAATATGAATACCAAGATTAAAATCCTTCTTCTTCTTATTTTTATTTCCTCTCTTAACAATTATGCACAAATCTATGGTCCGGAATTAATTTCCAATGGTAATTTCGGAACCACTCTGGAAGGTGTGAATGATAGTCAGGATTTATACCCAACCATCAACCACACAAATATACCGCCTCAGTACCAGCCTCCCACCACAGTGTATTCAAATGGTACAATTCAGGATATAGCAATCAATCCTTATGTTGTGGTAGGAAAACCTATACCGGACCAAACTACCTATATATGGGGTTTTAATGAACCCTGGGCGAACAATGTATTTACATTTGTCAACAATACCGGACAAAACTCCTGGGTGCAAATCCCTATGGCGCCCAACAATGGTTATTATTCCATTGTTACCGCCACCAATGGGATGTATGCGGCTCCTACTCTAACCAGTACTCATCCCTGGTACCAGATATACGACCGTTATGAAACCAATGAGGCAAATCCGACCAACTACTTTATGTTGATAAATGCCGATGCGGATAATCAGAAGATTTTTTACAAACAAGCGGTAAGTGTCCAACCCGGCCATATATACCGAATGAGTGCGGATATAAGCCGGCTGAATATAGGGGCTATAGCTCCAAACATCTCTTTTATTATCAGTCCTAATGATAATACGCTGGAAACAGACCCGGAAATATTCAGAAGCGGGGATATTCCGGACGATGGCGGCTTATGGCATACCCGGTATTTCGACTATGTAGCTCCCTGTAACCCGGATGGAACCGACAATGCATATACCGTTTGGGTAGCTTTCAGGAATTATGCTCTCGGAACCAATGGCAACGACTTAGCATTGGATAACCTGAGCCTGCGGGAACTCCAACCGCAAATACTGGCAGATCAGGACAACGGATGCGTAAATTCTTTATCTTTATCCAGTTCCATTCCCGGAGCGTTGCAGGGAGGAAATTACCACTTCAGATGGTTCGCAAACGGAGTTCAGGTAGGTGGAGACGCTCCTACATTAACACCAACAGTTTCAGGAGACTACTATGTTGAAATTTATTACATAGACGAAACCACCAACACCAGCGCCTGTCCCTTAAGAACAAGTACAATTAGTGTTACAAGTGGTTCGGACCCTAGCTGCCTACAAATCCAGATGCCTTGTGCAAACGATGACACTTATGAGTCCTTCCCGGGACAAACAACTCTGGGGAATGTATTATTGAATGATTGCAATAATACCATCGACTGTCAAGACGGAAGTACGACTCCGGCTTGCTCACAACTAAACTTAAGCGTTCTTGACTATACGATGACTCAGGGCAATACAGCTACCACTTATCCCGCAGGAACCCCGGTGGTATTATACGACAACGATAATAATAAAATCGGAGTTGTTACGATCGACGATAATGGCAGGATAACTTTTCAGGCAACCCCGGATTATGCGGGAAATTTCATCGATTATGTATTCTCTTACAGAATTATTAATACTGTAAACGGCGGACAAGCTACTGCAAATGTTACTATTGACTTATCGGTCCTCACTTATCAGGTCGATGCAACCTGCAACTGCTATCCGGTAACGATACGTCTTTCTTCCAGAAATTTTGATACAGGTCAAGGTCTTACCAATGAACAAATAGCAGCCCAACATTATCTATTAAATAATAATACGGACGAAATATATGCTACAACTACTCCAGGTGTAACCTCTACGTTTTTACCCGCTATAGATCAGCCGACAGGTGGTATACAGACTATCACCTTTATGGAAGATCAATCAGGAGATATCAGTTACGGATTTTATAAAAAAAGTCCGGAAGCAGCTCCTAATCCGGCAACCGATAATCTCCTTACGACTTTAACCGCCTCTATTAGCCCTACGGCTGCAACATGGAGTCCTACGGCAGCTACTCAGGAATGGAACGAGTCCAACAATTGGAGAGCCAGTCAGATGGGCGGTTATCCTATCTGGTGTACAGATGTGATTATACCTGGAAATGCCAGCAATTACCCGACTATTGTTGCCAACGAAAATCAATGTAGAGATATAATCTTTGAACCGGGGGCATCGGTCGGACAAATACAAAATTTAGTTTACCGCGCTGCATACGTAGAATATACTCCTCCTTCCAATGATAAATGGACCATGCTTTCGGTTCCCTTGAAATATGTATATTCGGCTGATTTTCAGCCCGACCCATCCTGGGGTGCAAATGCTTTTACCGATATGAAATCTTATATGAGCTATTTCGATATAGGATATACGGAAAACAAAGAAAATCCCGATGGAGTTACCAGTACAGCTTTTGGCAATTTCTCCCTGCCTTTCGCTAATCTGACAGAAGGTCTTCCTACCGGATTCGGATTTGCTCTAAATGTAATTCCTGCCAATGGAGGGGGCACTACTTATAATAATAAGTTTTATTTTCCACGACTCAACCCTTTCGGTAATCAAACGGAAATCGGGCAGGTAACGGAAGGAGGCGCTACGGTTGAAGAAGTCACTTTTAAATATCATTACAAAGACAATGGAGAATGGATCGATGACTATCCAACCGATCCTACCAAAAATCCTTTTACAATACCTAACAGAGGTGGTCTTAAAACAGATAGTGCAACCTGGGCAAACAATTTTCTCAGCGAGACTCCTGATCCCAATCCACTGGTCGGACAGGACAGCCGTTACCGTTTTATTTATGAAACATCTGCCGGGGCAATCAATACTTTTTCCGTAACGAATGAAAACGGAGGAACAACTCGTCTCATCGGTAATCCTTTCATGTCGCATCTGGATTTTGTTGCGTTGCATACGCATGCAAACAACAGAAATCTGATTTTTCCTTATTTCCGGTTGTGGGATGGAACAAATTTCTATTCTTATGTAATAGAAGGAGAAGACGGTACCTGGGAAGGATTAAGAGAAATCAACAGCGAAGCCACTACCGCAGCAGGAACCCGGTATATTGCTCCGATGCAGGCTTTCTTCGTGGAAACCAATGCTCCTGACGACAATTTGACTCTAACTTTTAATCCCGTTGATGTATCGGTAGCTCCACAAGAGGATGAGTTAAGCAGAAGCCAGTTAAAATCTACTTCGGAAAACGAAAATGTATTGAGAATTTATCTCCTTATGAATGATCAGAGAAATGCTTCTATTCTTGCGTCTTTACCTAAAGGTACGGATGAATACAATCCGCAGGAAGATATCTATAAACTTTTCTCTTACGACCGGAAAACACCTGAGATCTATACTGTAGCAAACCATACCGCATTAGAAATCAATGCTGTGAGTCAGTCAGGAGATATAAAATCGGTTCCTTTAGGAATCAAGACAAACCATACAGGGCCTTTTTCTTTAGAAATAGAAGGAATTGAAAACTTTTCTGCTTATCCGGGTCTTTATCTAAAAGACGCGGTAGAAAACAAAACGTACGATCTGAAAGAAAATTCATCTTTAAGTTTTACAAAAGAAAACAGCAAGAATATCGAGGGTCGGTTTTATATAATAATGACCCGGGACTTTACAGATATAAAAGAGAATGCCGAAACAGACAAAGGGATTCTGGTATCGGTAGAAAATCGATTCGTAACGGTAAGCTCTCCGGTAAATACTTTCCATAAAATCGAACTATTGGATGCGAGTGGCCGTTTAAGATACCTCAATAACCAGGTCAACTCTTCTTATTATTCTTTTGATCCATCCGTAGATTCAGGAATATACATCATCAAAATCTTTACCCCTGGGGGAATAAAAATTCAAAAAATTACACTATAAAAATTTATACTATGAAAACGGGACAAAATACAATCATAACCGGACTATTCTGTTTATTTCTGATT
>JAJBTS010000231.1:0-430 GCA_020860885.1 Bacteroidales bacterium | reverse complement strand
AATATATACGGTACAAATTACAGGATGGATTATTACGAAAATAATTCCATATGGAATACGGAAGAAAGCGAAAAGGAACCGAATGATGATTTCGACTTTCATTCTCCTTCCGAAAAATTCTATCGGGAGTTTAATCAATACGATATAGATCAGGCAGATATAAGTATAGCCCAGATAGATTCCGAGTGGATAGAATTGGGTGGAATTACCCGTGTTCCGATCCAGGACGATGTGTATGTCCTCTTGTTCTTAATTCCTGTTTATCTGCTCATTTTCAGGATATGGAAAAGAAAATTTAAGGTATAAGTAGTTTTATCTATCTACAAAAAAAAGAAAAATAGCCTCAGAATAATATTATATATGATTATTTCTGAGGCATTCTCCCTTAAATTACTCGCATTCCGACAGATATCTATTAATATAATTATAT
>JAJBTS010000353.1 GCA_020860885.1 Bacteroidales bacterium | reverse complement strand
CGGCGGTCAGTTCGGCTATAAGGCGGGTAAAAGTGTCTAGGATGCGGACGATTTCTCTTTGGATTTTGAGAGGGGGGATGGGGATATTTATAAGCTTCCATCTTTTAAAATCAAACCTAAATCGCGCCCCTATCTCGATTAATGAATTAATTTTATTGATACAGTATGTAGATTTTATAAATAAAAGCAAATACTCTTTAGTAATTTTATTTTCGTTCATTTTAAAAATAACATACATGGGACTAACTAAGCCCGCTGTATCACTTTTTAAGTATCCTATAGACCCAATATTTAATCTGGCCGGATTATAAGCAAACTGTCCGGGCCTGATAATATTATAGTTAGAAGTATCACTACTATAAAATGTTCTATCTCTAAAATCTTCGGCTTTTATTATTCCTTGAATATTACTTACGGAATAAACGTTTTTTATATTATTTTCATGTTTGCCTTTTTCTCGGATTCGAAATATTAAGTTGCCAATACTGTCATATTCCACACGGGAGCCCTCCAATAATCTTTCGAGGTATTTCATCCTTCTATCTCTTTAATGGTGGTATCAATCTCCCGGCGAAGCGCATCTATTTTTTCAACCGTTTCCTGAATCTCCCGGTTTAATTTTACTATATCCACCTTTTCACGGGTATCTTTAGCTGCCACATAAGAACTAACCGAAAGGTTGTAATCGTTTTCGGCAATTTTTTTGTTCTCTACCGATTTGGCCACGTAATCAACATCCTCTTTTTTATCAAAGATTTCAATAATCTGTTCGATATGTTCGTCTTCCAGTATGTTGTTTTTTACTACTTTCTTAAAGAATTCCTCCCCGCTGGCATCGATAAACTGGGTTGTATTTTTTTCTTTATGCTTGGATAGAATCAGAATATTTACAGCAATACTCGTTCCAAAGAAAAGGTTGGGAGCCAGGGAAATTACCGTCTCTACAAAGTTCTGATCCACCAGGTATTTACGGATCTTCTGTTCGGCTCCGCCCCGGTAGAAAATCCCGGGAAAACAGACAATGGCTGCCCTCCCCCTGGCAGATAGGTAATTTAGGGCGTGCAGCACAAAGGCAAAATCCGCCTGGGATTTGGGGGCCAGCACACCGGCGGGGGCAAACCGGTCGTCCCCGATAAGGGTCGGATCGTCGCTACCGATCCATTTAATCGAATAAGGGGGATTGGAGACAATGGCGTCAAAAGGTTTGATGTCCTTAAAAGCCGGATGTATCAGGGTATCTCCCAGTGCCAGGTTAAACTTATCATAGTTGATGTTGTGCAAAAACATATTCATCCGAGCCAGGTTATAAGTGGTGTAGTTGATCTCCTGACCGAAGAACCCCTCTTCAATGATGTGGCGGTCAAAGTAGCTTTTTGCCTGTAAAAGCAGGGAACCTGAACCGGCGGCCGGATCGTAAATCCCGTTTACCGAGGTTTGTTTGTGCATAGCCAGGCGGGCGATGAGCCGGGAGATATGCTGGGGGGTAAAAAATTCCCCTCCCGATTTTCCCGCGTTAGCGGCATAATTGGAAATCAGAAATTCATAGGCATCGCCAAAGAGGTCGATCTGGTTATCTTCAAAAATGCCAAAATCCAGCTCCCCCACCCCTTTTAAAACAGCCGCCAGACGGCTGTTTTTACCCTTTACACTATCTCCCAGACGGGTACTGGTGGTATCAAAATCAGAAAATAATCCCTTTATATCCTCTTCAGAGGGACAACCATTGGCTGAATTTTCAATGGCATTAAAAATGGTTTTCAAATCTGTATTAAGGTTGGGATTGGTATGAGCGGTTTTGACGATATTGACAAAAAGCTGACTGGGATAGATAAAATACCCTTTTGTCTTTACAGCATCCACCTTTAGTTCCGGCGTGATTACCTCATCCGGAAGGTTTGCATAGTCAACGCTATCATCACCCCCTTCCATATAACTGACAAAATTCTCACTGATAAATCGGTAGAAAAGTGTTCCTAACACAAACTGTTTAAAATCCCATCCGTCCACCGAGCCGCGCACCTCATTGGCTATTTTCCATATCTTGTTTTGCAGTTGGGTTTTTTGTTCTGTACCTGTCATTTTGTTGTTTTTTTTATCTAATTCTTTCTTTTATTTCACTTCCTCGCGTAGATCCGCCAGGGTTTTTTCGTTGTATAAAAAGTATTTAGGACCCTGATAAGCACCCGATGGCGCACGTTTTTCTACGGGCATAAATTCCCGGGTAAAACCCGACAGTGAATATATCCTGCCGGCATATTCAATGGTTTTCTTCCCTACGACTGTTACCTTTTCACCGGTGGGTATAAAAGTTAACTGTTCACCCGGTTCTATACCCACCATATCAAAATCAAAAGGTAGTGATTTAAAAGGAAGTAAGGAATCAGAATATTTTCTATTCTCTTTAGGAATATACATCTTTTCTTGATAACATTGGTCTACTACAATATGATCAGTTGTTTTAAGTTGTTTTTTTATTTGATAGAAGGTTTCCAGGCTGTTACCTTCATAATATTGTTTTAAGAGGTTGACGGTTCTTTTATGGTTGGTTTTTATGGCATCAATGTCCCATTCGTTATGGGTTATAAAAATATAATTGGTGTTTGCCCTGGATTCAATGCTACTTTGGTATTTTTTTCTTTTTTCATTAAATGAACTATTGCTTAATGAAGAATTTAAATTTTTATCAATTAATATTAGATTTCCCAATTTATGGACCCATTCTTTATGGTCCTCCGGATCAATGTTCCATTTCACCGCCTCTATCCTTTGGGGCATCAGGTGTTCAATTGAAGGGGATTTTCCTTTGTTACCATATTGAAGAATGGTATTGGTTCCCCCCATCAATATATCCATTTTTAATAAAAGATAACGCGTTTTGTACATTTGTGTACCTATACAAAAACCCCAGTTTTCATTTTCCAGTTGTAAAATAAAATCAGAAAAAACAATAGGTTTTTTTGTTGATAAGGTTTCATCAATAAAATCATATCGTAAACAGCTATTATTTAATAGCTCTTCTGTTGCTTCGCCAGCCGATATCTCCCCCTTTTGTATGGATTCAAAAATGTTATCAATCCTACGAAGTATAATAAATATTCGTGTTTTTATCTCCGCTTGTCGTCCCAACAACCACATTAGAGATAGTAGATTATCTATTTTTATTATAAAATCCATAATATGAATTTCACCAAATCGCTCCCTGTAATGCATCAGGGGTATTAAATACTGGCTGCCAAATGTATTTGACAGGATGAAATTTAAATTATAAAATAGCGCGGAAGTCTCTTCTATACTGGTATATTTATTTAAATCGGTGATTTGGCTATAATGATCAACATATTTTTCTATAAAATCCAGCATAGGTTGTCCTTTGGATATTTCTTTTCTATTAATAACTTCAAACCCCTTTAGTATGGTTTTGTTTTCTTCATTTTTATATTTCATCTTAATGTAGACCAAATCCATCAGAAAACTACTAAAACTGTTATAGGGGGCGGAAATGATATTTTCAAAATCATCCCATTTTTTCGCATAACGTTTGCGTAATTCGTCATCTTTTATTTCTCTTAGATTTTGGGCTTTTATTACATCTGATGGTTGCAGTTGCACCCCACGATTATTTATGACCGTAAATAGATTATAGGCATCATCTAAATTATTGGAAGTGGAAAGATACAGAACAAGCACTTTATTGGATAGATAGTGTAAAAACCTATATATATGTTCCTCTTTCTTTTCGTCTTCAATTTGAGAGAGCTTATTTTTCCACCAATCTTTTATCACTAAAATACCCGACGCCATATTTCGCAAGGATATATTCTCCTTTGTAGAGCTGGAAATAGCTTTTAATTCTTTTTCCAACAAAGTACCCCCATCCTCTATTAAATATTTATGAAAAAAATCCTGATCATTTCTTATTTGAAATTCAATCCGGTTTCGTTCTGGGATATTATTATATTTATTTTCCTCCTGATGAAGTCTTTCTTGAATGGTACTTTTTCGTCCTTTGGATTCTTCTTGAGTAGAAGTGGGTATATCCCTAATCACTGCCTGAAGTAAAAACAGCGTAATAAAGCGTTGCTGTCCATCCAGTATATCGTAGCATAAATATTTATCAATATGAGAGCCAGAGTTTCCTTTTACCTGATAGGCGTTCCATACCATGCAACCTAAAAAATATTCTTTTTCCTTATTTTCTTCCATTGCCCCGCTAATATCTTCTAATAAAGCTCTGATATCTTTTTCTTCCCAGGAATAAGGGCGCTGGTATTCGGGAATATTATAAAATTGAGATGGACCAAAAATGTCTTTTACATATATTTTTCCTGTTTGCAAAGTGGTATCTGTCATATTTTAATTTTTATTATTCTTTGTATTGAATTTATTTTATGCTCTGATTTTTTATTCTTTTTTTATTATCTGCCTTATATAAGCCGTAAAGATAACAATTTATTATCTGTTTTTATCCAGTTTCCTATCTATTAAAAACACCACGCGAAAATGCTGGGTAAGGAACTGCACAGCCTGCTGCTGATA
>JAJBTS010000257.1 GCA_020860885.1 Bacteroidales bacterium | reverse complement strand
TTTATTAAGGGCTTCTATGGGTATCACCTTTGTTTTACTTTAGTGCCAAATAAGATAAATAATACTTATTTCCTTTTTTTAATGAAATATATAATTTTGGATATCGATAGAAAAGGTAGTGGGATACAAAATATTGGCTCTGTAAAATTTATAAAAGAAATAAATTTAGGAATCCCTCCCCTCTCCCTCCAAAACCAATTTGCCGAACGCATACAAGCCATAGAGAAACAAAAAGAACTGATAAACCAATCAATAAAAGAAGTACAACTCTTATTCGACTATACAATGAATAAATATTTCAACTAAAGATACACAGCCATGAAAAGGAATTTCGACTTTCTGAAAAATTTGCCTGACTTTACCGACCTATACACTTTCTGCAATACGGCGGAAGTAAACCAAAAGAGTGACCCTGAAAAGTCGGCCCTGAATGCCCGTCGTGCGTTGGAATATACGGTCAAGGCCATTTATCTGCTTCATGGCTGGAAAATCTCTAAAAAAGAAAATCTCTTCGGGCTGGTGGATGCCGAAGATTTCCGCAACTTTATCGACGACAACAAACTCATGAGCGCTTTGCACTATATCCGCAAAGTGGGAAACAATGCCGCACATTTGAATAAAGTATCGGCGAAAGAATCGTTTTTCAGTTTGCTCAACCTGTATACCTTTATCAGTGCCGTACTGGTAAAGCTGGGCGCTGTAACAGATGTTCCCGATTTCGATAAAAACCTGATCCCGGATGGTACGACCTATATATCATTCACTCCGATAATCGATACAATCGAAGAACCAAAAAAACAGGTACTGGCAAAATACCGCAGCCGGATAAAAAAAGACGATACCCTCAAAGCCAAAAATCCGCAATATTTTACGGAAGCTGAAACACGCCGGTTCTATATAGACCAGCAACTCAAAGAAGCCGGCTGGAAAATACTGGATAAAAAACATGCCATCGTATCCGGTCATGCCTGTATAGAGATAAAGACGGAAGATATGCCTAATGCTTCCGAAACCGGGTACATCGACTATGTATTATTCGGTCGCAACGGCATTCCACTGGCTGTTATCGAAGTAAAAAAAACCAGCAAAAGCGCTTCCGAAGGCAAACATCAGTCGACCTTGTATGCCGATTGTTTGCAAAAGAAATACGGCGTCCGTCCGGTTATCTATTATACGAATGGATATGAAACTTATATTATTGACGATTTAGGCTACCCATCCCGTTCTGTTTACGGATTCCATACCCACGACGAACTGGAATTACTCATACAACGCAAAGGGCGCAAAGACATAACCGACCTCTCTATAAGAGAAGATATCACCAACCGCGCCTATCAGAAACAGGCCGTCACAGCCGTATGTGAACACTTTAACGGGAAGCACCGCTGAGCTTTGCTTGTGATGGCAACCGGTACGGGTAAAACCCGCGTAGCTATTTCGCTGGTGGAACTGCTTATGCGTAACAACTGGATAAAGAATGTCTTGTTCCTTGCCGACCGTACAGCGTTGGTAAGCCAGGCTCATAAAAACTTCACGAACCTCCTGCCTGCCGTTACGACTTGTATATTATCGGATAAGTCGGATAAAGACAAAGATCTGAACGCCCGGATCATGTTCTCCACCTACCATACCATGATAAACCATATAGACAGCGATACGAAAAGTCTTTCAACCGGACGCTTCGACCTTATCATTGTAGACGAGGCCCACAGGTCTATATTCGGACGCTTCCGGGCTATATTCGATTACTTCGATTCGCTCCTTATAGGATTGACGGCAACTCCGCGGGAAGATATAGACCGAAGCACTTATGAAGTTTTTGAGGTGGAACAAGGGGTTCCGAACTTCAGCTATGAATTGGAGGAAGCGGTGTCTGACGGTTTCCTGGTGCCATACAAAGGATTTAAACGCCAGTCCAGGCATCTTCGTAAAGGGATCAAATACAACAACCTGTCGCAGGATGAAAAAGACCAGCTCGAAAAGGTGTGGGAATATGAAGCGACTATCAAAGATATTGATGAAGAAGAGTACAGCCGGGACATTATCAGTAAAGAAATGTTTACTTATATCTATAACGATAATACGATAAATAAGGTATTGCAGGATTTTATGACCAACGGCTTGAAAGTGCAGGAAGGCGAACGCATAGGAAAGACGATCATCTTCGCTTACAACCACAAGCATGCCAAACAAATAGTAAACCGTTTCGCAATATTGTATCCGCAATACGGACCCGACTTTTGTGTACTGATCGACTATTCGGTCAAGTATTCCCAAAATCTGATCGACCGTTTCGACAGACGCGACAAAGACCCTCAAATAGCCGTATCGGTGGATATGCTCGATACGGGTATAGATATACCCGATATCCTGAATCTGGTTTTCTTTAAAGAAGTTAAATCAAAAATTAAATTCATGCAGATGATCGGACGGGGCACTCGTCTGTCCGAAGATATTTTCGGTCCGGGAAAAGACAAAGAAGAATTCTATATATTCGACTACTGTCAAAATTTTGAGTATTTTGACCTGAACCCTCAAGGGACAGAAGCAAAAGTAACTCAAACACTTACAGAGCGTATCTTCTGCCTGAAATCGGAAATCGCTTATGAGCTGCAATCGACCAAATACCAGGAAGACAAATATGCCCGGCAATTCCACGATTCGTTGAAAAAAGAACTGATGCAAGAGATCGATGGATTGAATCCGTCGCATATCAATGTCAGGAAGAATCGCTTGTATGTTGATAAGTATAAGATACAGGAAAGTTGGGTTTATATCTCACCCATAGATATTTCCGAACTTAAAATGTATATTGCACCTATAATAAGTCCTAAAAATGAGGATGAACGTGTAAAAAAATTCGATTTGTTGATACTAAATATTCAGCTTAGCCTGCTGAACAAAGCCAGGAAAGCTGCAAAGAGTCAGAAAGGAGTGATCGCGGCAGTACAAATCTTATACGAAAAAGGAACCATAAAAGAGATCAAAGAAAAAATCGAAGTTATCAAAGAAATCCTGACCGATAGTTTCTGGAATGAGCTAACCCTCGAAAAGCTGGAGTACATCCGTAAGGAAATACGAGACTTGATGAAACATCTGAGGGGCGATTACAAGGGACAAACATTTTTCGTAGATATAGAAGATATACTCGAAGAAACCGGGGAAACAGAGGGTTACGTTACAGTTAGGACATACAAACAACGTATCATGGACTATCTTGCACAGCATACAGACCATCCTGTTATCCGGAAAATAAGGAATCTGGAGCGGATTACGCACAACGATATTCTCGAACTTGAAAATATATTGTGGAAAGAACTCGGTACCAAAAAAGAATACGAGAAGCATACGGCACATACACCCGCAGGAGGAAATATAGCTGCCTTTATCCGTTCCATCGTAGGGATAGACCGGAAGATCGCCGTTGAACGTTTCGGCGATTTCATTAAAGATAATGGATTAAATTCAGAGCAGCAGGAATATCTGAAAACGATTATCAATTACGTTTGTGAGAACGGAGATATCACGACCGACGTCTTACTCAATGAATCTCCTTTCGATAACTTCGACTTGCAAAATGTTTTCGGTGATAAAGTGGCTTATATTTCAAAATATGTAGAGATTATCCATACAGTGATTGTGGCGTAATTTACCGAAAACGGATATGACCGGATAGGTATTTATATTAAATACGTATTTATTGTGTATTCAAACAAATCTCACTGATCCATTTCTTTATGTCGATATATCCTTTTAAACTTAATTGATGTTGAATGTTCTTTGTGAATTCTATAGCATCTTTTGTAAAATAGGAAGAAGTTATTAATAATCCTGCGGTTGCACGGTCTGCAGAAATAGTTCCATATAATTCCCTCACTAAATTTACACCAACCGGTCTATCCCGGGAATACTGTTTACATTCTACATAATATAAAAAGTTACCTAATCGATTGTTTTGCGCTACGAAAATATCTTTTCCTCCATCTCTTGTCTGTTTGGTAAGATTTACATTGAATCCTTCTTTTTCTAATAGTTCGGCAACCAATTCTTCGAATTTCCGGGGTGAAATCTCAAATAAAATACCAGGCTTCTTATTTACCTTCTCAATTAAAGAATTATTGACAACCCGAATGGTTTGGGTAATTATTTTTGTTTCTTCTCTACCTGAGTCTAAAGGATCCCCCTTAACGTCGATCAATCCACTTTGTTTAATAGGTTTATTTAAGTAATCTAAAAACTCACTTCCTGTATCAAAATTTAACTGGTTAAAAGAGTTTAGTGCAACTAATATGGAACGGGGATTATTCTCAAAATAATTGTAAAACTCAGTTAGATCCGGTTTTTTACCCTTATCCAATAAAACTCCAACCAAAACATCCAATTCCTGATTGGAAAGTGGTGGAATTTCTAAAAAATCCCCCCGCTTCCGTAATGAGCTATTAAAAAAATAAGATGGTTTTTGTGAAACGATAATAACCTTTTTTGCAATCGGAAGTTCCAAAACTTTTTTTAAACTACTTATCGGCAAATCACTTGTAAAAGGA
>JAJBTS010000179.1 GCA_020860885.1 Bacteroidales bacterium | reverse complement strand
CCGATAGTAGGACAAAACAACGTAGAGTTCCAATTTTCCGGATTTGTAAGGGGAGATGCTATCTTTAATACCCGTAAGAGTGTGGCTGCATTGGAAGAATTATTCTATCTGTATCCGAAAGATCATTTGTACGATGATGCCGGAAAAGATCTGAATGCTGTTTCTTCTTCCGGTTTTTATACATTGGCAACACGTGCTGCATTAGACGTGTCTGGTTTAAGGTTGTGGGATTCAAATGTCTCTGCAAAGATAGAAGCCGATTTTGCAGGGTCGGGAGGGAATACAGGAACTGCTGCAATTGTCCGATTGCGTCAGGCTTATATTAAAATGGACTGGAGGAAGTCTTCTCTGTTAATAGGTCAAAGCTGGCATCCCATGTTTCAAAATATTCAACCGGGACAACTTACTTTATCTACCGGAGCGCCTTTCCAGCCTTTTAACCGCAGTCCGCAAATCCGTTTTGATTATAAGGTACAGAAAATTATTCTTTCTGGCTCTGCTATTTATCAATTGCAGAATAAGTCTACCGGACCTCTTGGCAAATCAAATGTTTATTCCAATAATGCAATTTTACCCGAATTAAATGCTTTGGTGGAATATAAAAATTCTTCCATACAGACAGGGATAGGGATTAATTTTTTTATCTTTAAAGCCTCGCACTCAATCTGAAATAAACAATAAAGTATATAAAGTGGATGAAGTGATTCGTTCCTTATCTTATATGGCTTACTTCCAATTTTCGGAACAACTTTTCACGGCTGGTATCAAAACCATCTACGGACAGAATAATGTGAATTTGAATATACTCGGAGGATACGGTATTCGCTCCATCGATCCGGTTACCGGAGAATTTGAATATACCAATTTCAATTACAGTTCTTCGTGGTTAAATCTTTCTTATGGAAAGAAATACAAAGGTAATCTCTTCTTAGGTTATACAAAAAATATGGGCTCGGATGATGTATTGGTAGAGGGTTCTAATCTGTATGGTGAAGGACTTGCTATAGATAATATGTATCGTATTGCGGGAAACTTTACTTATAATGTTCCACATTTTTCATTAGGATTGGAATACGAATTTATGAATGCAAATTACGGAAACGATGGCACTTTTGACTGGAAGAAAGGTGAATACGGTTCAACGCATGGAGTAACCGATCATCGTATTACAGGAGTTATAAGATACATCTTTTGATTATTTATATAATATAAACTAAACAACAAAAACATGAAGAAGCTTGTTTTATTATCAACGTTGAGTATAATGTTTATTTTTGTTGCCTGTCAACAAAAAGCTCAACCCGTAGAAGAAAAACAGAAAGATTATGTTCCTCAAAACACTACTCCTATGGAAATTAATTCATTTGAAACCATTCAGTTGCAAACACCGGATTATGAATCCGGAGATGCTTTATTAGCGGTTGCTAAGAAGAGAAAGAGCGATCGTGAGTTTGAAAACAGAAACTTGTCGCTGAAACATTTGTCTGAGATCCTTTGGATGGCAAATGGCATTAACAGAGGAGATGATAAACGTACTGTGCCTTCCGCTATGGCTCTTTATCCGATCCAAACGTACGCTGTTTTAGCGAATGGTATTTATCTTTACGATCCTGCTGCCCATTCGTTGGTTCCTGTGAAGGAAGGGGATCACAGAGAATTGGCCGGATTGCAGCCATTTGTACAAACTGCCCCTCTTAATCTGGTATTTATTGCCGATTACAGTCGTTACGACGGGGACAGAAAGATTCCGGAAAATAAAAGATTGTATCTGGCAGCACTGGATGCAGGTCATTCTACACAAAATGTTTACATGTATTGTGCTTCGGAAGGATTAAAAGCTGTAGTTCGTGCAGGAGCTCAGGAAGAAGCTTTGCTGGATCTTTTGGGTCTGGACAAAAATCAATATCAGTTTGTAGTGGCTCAAACAGTAGGGTATTAAGCTTACAAATAGATATTTGGAATTATAAAGAGGTTATCCCAATCATTGTGGAATAACCTCTTTTTAGTTTTTCCTTTTATTTGTTGAAATATTTTATCACTTAGTCTTCAAATTTTCGTAGGTGCGAAAATTTGAAATGGCGGTCTCATTTGAAAAAATGGGACGTGCGAAAATTCTGGATTGTTTGCCCTCGCAGACGATCTTATATCCACTTTATCATCCTATGTATTTGTACTATCCTTCGATAGAATGAGAATTGTCATTTGTTTATTTTTAATTTATCGTTCAGAATTCTTTTTTCACATTAAAACAGGGGCAGGCTTTATTTGCAAACTCATAATGTCCATGTACCGTAGCGTTTGGAAATCTGCTTTTCAATTCGGAAATCAATTGGATCAGAGCCTCTTTCTGGTGGGAAGTACGGGTGTCAGAGGGTTCACCTCTGGAATCTAATCCTCCTATGTAGCAGATCCCAATAGAGTTTGCATTTTGTCCGGCTACGTGTGCCCCCATTTCAGAAATAGGACGTCCTGTATGTATAGATCCATCCAGATAGATTACATAATGGTAGCCGATGGTTTTAAATCGCTTGGTTTTATGCCAACGGGTTATATCTTCTATTGTAATGTGTTGACCTGCTTTGGTGGCAGAACAATGCAATATTATTTTATGGATCTTTCTCATAATTAATTTTTCTTTATTTATGATTCATCTTATGTTTTAGGATCGAACCATTCAGGATACCCAAAAGGAATTTCTACAACTGTGTATCTAATGCCGCCGAAACTATTTCGTCTTCCGGGAATCAAACGACAGAACAAAGTTGCAACATGAGCGAGTAAATGCAAAAAAAACACTGTTGTTACGGCAGTGTTTTTTTTTAGAAAGTAAGATTATTCTTTCCCCTTGTATGGCAGTCAGACTTGTCTATAAGGAAGGTATTGGCTGAATCATTAAATATAGAATGAAAAGGTAAGGAGATTAATTAAATAAATAAGAAAAGCAAACAAATGATTAAAAGTATTCAGGATCAATTATTAAAAAAGCCGTTATTAACGGCTTTTAGATGCATTTAATTGTTCTTTTTATTTTATTTTTTCGCTTTTACTTACTACTTTGTTGTAAATAACCAGAGCTATCGCTGAAATAATACCAATGCCAACAAAAACGAACCATAGGTAGTGAGCATGTTCGGTAGCTGCTGCATATTCCAGCGATTCTCTTCCGCCCGGGAAGTTTTTAGGATCCGGACAGAATCTTTCCAGTAATACACCGCCCGCAATAAATGCAATGATGGAAGAAAAGAACGAATGTAAATGGCTGAACCCCAGATAAAGTCCTTCTTCTCCTTTAGGAGATTGAAGGGAAAAATATTCCAGGAAGCGGGGTGATATAAAACATTCGGCTAAAGCCTGGAAAACAATTCCGAGCATCATCATAAAGGCGATAGGATGCAGGCCTAATATATAAGTGTCTCCGATCAGGTTTCCGCCTGCCATGATCAATGCTGAGAAAGGGATGATAAACATACCTATAATCATCGAAGTGATCGCTTTCTTTTTTCTCATTAGAGAGGTAACCAGATTAACACAAAGAAACACTACCAGAGGATTCACATTAGCATACCATCCGGGAGAAGCTCCTTCACCCACCATACGTAATACATATTTAGGCATAGAAGCATACAATTGCTGTTGAACAATCCAGAAACCGCTGACAATTAAAATCAAGGCAATCAGTTTTCCATTGGAGCAAACTTTAATTAAAGCCTGCCATATTTCTTTAAAACTCTTTCCTTGTCCATGCGTTTGTACGGATTTATAAAAGAAATAAACAGCAATAAGAGCAACGAAAGTCATGAATGCGGAGAAATAATTCAAATACACCAAGCCATTATCTCCTAAAGCTTTTCTTAACGGATCCACCACTGTTTTACCTGTGAAAGCCCCAATATTTACCATCATATAGAATACAGCATAGCCTCGGGCTCTGTTCGCTTCGGATGTTTCGCGGGCTACCGTACCCGATATAACCGCTTTAATAAAAGATCCTCCAATGACGATCAGTAATAAGATAGGTGCAATGGTCCATCGCAGCGGACTGGAAGCTAATCCGTGGAAAATGGTTTCTGTTCCATAAGTTACAAAACTGGTGTTCTTCAGATAGTCCGAAAAGGCACTTCCAGCGCCGTCTCCGAATCCGTAGTCCACCAATCCCGCACTTTGTAGTAATGTAGGTAAAATCCCCAGGCCGGTATATCCGATCGTAAGTAACGAGAATGCAAGTATAATGGCTGACCGGAATCCTATTTTATCTGCATACGCACCCGAAAAAGTAGGAAGGAAATACAGTAAAGCAGAAAATAATCCGGAAATGATCCCTGCTTCTACATCAGAAAATCCCCAGATATTAGAAAGGTAAATAGTTAAAACAATAAATACGGCATAATAAGCCAAACGTTCCAATAGCTCGACCCAGTTCGCTACCCAAAAAGCTTGTGAAAACCCTTTAATACTTTCTAAAAATCCTTTTTTTTCTGTTGTGTCTGTCATCTTGTAATTAATTTTTGTTACAAAATAACAATAAATATGCATACGAACAAAATTAACTTCAGGATATAAG
>JAJBTS010000349.1 GCA_020860885.1 Bacteroidales bacterium | reverse complement strand
TTTTGTTTTGTTTATCCTCTATTTGTTTTTTAAGTTAAAAGTCAGGTTAACTTAAATTACTTTAAATTCGGCAATAGAATAGATTATTCACGGTTTCGGCTAACCATGGGAGTTAAGAGAGAAGTCGGGTAGAGGAAAGTCTACTTTATACATAGAAATCCTAAGCCTTTCAAAATTTACTTTTTATAGTTTTTTAATTGTTCTTTGTAATATTGCCACCGTTCCATAACGTTTTGCACATAGCTGACTGTTTCATTGCTCTTAAAATAACCTTGTTTCACAACCGGGTCGTTGTAATACTCCGGTAGATGCTTTAGTTTCAGAAAATATTCCACATTTTCTTCCCATATATTAGGGTTTTTTCCATATTTTTCAGCAAGAGCCTCTCCATCGTGTATATGTCCGGAACCGGCATTATAAGCACCTAATATAAATTTTATTCTTTCGTTTTCATCTTCTATATGAGAGAAGGTTTTATTTAGGCGTCTGATAAGTTCCGTCGCAGCCCGGATACTCGGTTCCGGGAGGGAAGCTTCAGCCGGTTCAATGCCCATCGCTTGGGCTGTTCGCGGCATGAGACCCATCAAACCTGTTGCTCCTGCCCAGGAAATTCTATCCGTATGGAATTTGGATTCCTGAAAAGCGATAGAAGCCAGTAAAGTCCAATCCCAATTGATTTTTTTTGCGTATTCTTTAAAGTATTCATCAAACGGGGATATTTGACCGGGTCCTATTAGAGATACAGGTTCATCTCCGGGCAGTTTACTCATTTCAAAATACCTTTTGATAATAGAACGGTATTCAGGTTTATCTTGATTTTCTTCAAACCACTTATTAATCTCTTGTGCTAATTCGGGAGAAGATAATCTGACTGCCCAGGAGGAACGTTGGGGGTGACTGATATTTAATGAAATATTGATGTTTCGGAAATAAGTTTTGTTTAATTGTGCCAGGTCATCTTCGCTCACAGTATAGGATATTTCTCCTTTCGAGACCATCTCAATAAGATCTTCGACAGTGACTGTATCCTTATCGATGGTTTTTATCCGGATTCCTCCGCCTAATTCATTATTGAGATTTGTTAGCCGGTCGTAATATTTACTATCGTGTATTACCCACACTTCTTTTCCTATCAATTCCGTAACATCTTTTATAAGTGTATCTTCTTTATTTGTTCGCTGAACCAAAACCTGATGGTTGATAACTTCTCTACCCGCATATATAAGGCTATCTTTCCCGGAATTAGTGATAGGTATATTATAAGCTATGAGATCGCCTTCATAATCGTGGAGCATTTGAGTAAGGCGGGTTACGTTATCTGCTACCTGAATATTCAACTTCAGGTTGTGATGATCTGCAAAGCTTTTAATTAATTCATATTCGTATCCTTTAGGTTCACTTTTATAAATAAAGTAAGACATGGAACCCGGTAAAGTAAGAATATTCAGTTCTCCTTTTTCTTTTATCTGTTTGAAATCCACAATTCTTTCCTGAGGTTTTTCCGGTTTACAGGAAAAGATTAGAAGTAAAAGAGCACATAAAAAACAAACCTTTCTTGCATCTATACAATGCAAGAAAGGTTTATATACGGATGCTATATTCCAATTACATTTCATACATCAAACTATCCAGAATAAATGGAATATCTTTTTCTTTTATACCCGCATTTATAAGATCAGGAATATCTTTGGAAAATATTTCCAGAAACTCTTTGTGGGAATTATTACTATTTTCCCAGGAAGTGCGGTATAAAAAAATAGCTTTTCGGATATTGCCCATAGCTAATTGAACATGTCCTGCATTCAGATAATCGGTAGAATTCGGATTGCTTTCAATGATGCGATTGTAATAATCCATTGCCTGTTCGTATTTGCCTACGAGGAAAGAACACCATCCGATGGGGCGCCATGCCTTTTCTTTATTCTTAGTCAGATATTCTACTTTGAAATAGCATTTAAGCGCCTGATCGTAATCTTTCAATTCCAGAAAGCAATGCCCGATACTTAGCTGGAGGGCTAAATTGTCCGGATTAAGTTGTTCGGCTTTTTTGTAATAATGCAAAGCTTCTTTAGGGTTTTTCAGCATTCTGTAACAATAAGCCAGTTTCTTGATTGTCCACGGACTATTCGCATTTAACAATTCAGCTTTCTGATAACATTCCAGCGCTTCTTCCAGCTTATCCATCATTTGCAGGCAATAACCTTTTTTCTGATAAAGAATATCATTGTTCTCTTCAGTTAGTAAGCTATCAAAAATATCTGCAGCCTCAGCAAAATAATTTTTACTAAAATAATATTCACCAATTATAAATAGACTTTCTCCGTCGTTAATTAGTTCTTGAATAGCAGGTACCTGATAAAATTCAGGCTTGGCTTCAAAGATATCTTCAAAATCTTTTTTCCTCGGATATAATTTATAGAATCGGTATAAATCCTGAATGTACTGCCGGGTGCGGGAATTGATTTGTTTGGAATCGTCTTTCAATTCTTCCTGCAGGGCACTTTGCATGGCTTCGTTTTCAGCAGAGAACTGTCCGGTCATCATTTTTCTGTAACTTTCAGGCATTTGTGATATGCTAAAATAGAAAGAGTATTTGTCTGAATTGCACAGCATAGATGATTTGGTCAGAACGCTCGCCAGATTGGTCATTTCTTTGTTCCCGATAGCGTCGCTGGGGATAGAGAAAGGCAGGAACCAATTCGCTATTTCATTAAAAAACGAATAATTCTTTAAATGAATAAAAGAAGAGTGCATTACATCTGCTCCTTCCATTTGTAACTCGGTAAGTTCCTGTAATTTATCTTTTAATCCGGTTTCTTCCAGGATATTTTGCCATTCGGGATTTTTATCATCCATACCGGCATCATTCATTAATTCATCCAGTTTAATTTTGTTTCCTATTTCAGGACCCATTTTCATCATTTCCGGAAGCAATTCGTCTTTTATCTTCCGGGTGATCTTTTCTGTTTCCCGACTCAGAATAAACTGGAGGATAATATGTCGGATACGATAAATGAATTTCGGATCTTCCATAAGCTGTTTTAGCCGTGCGTCGATAGATGGGTATAAATACAACCTATTGTTGTATTTGCGGAGGAATAATACAATTCCCGTTAAAGCACGCTCTTTCACATCTTCGTTTTCGTTAAGTGCGGCTTCAAATAAAGTAATAGCTTTCTTCTCATCAAATACTTCCTGCAAATTAAGAGTAATACCGGATAAAATAAGGCTGGGAAGTACCACGGGTTCTAATTTATTATTGATTAGATTAGACCATCTTTCTTTATCCTCATCTGTCCATGGATCGCTCAACCATACCTGATTAAAAATCTTCTGGGAAAGAACTTCCTTCTGTCGTTCCAGATCTTTCAGACCAGTATTTTTCTCTTCTTCATTTAAAAGACTCAGTAAAGCTATTTTTCCGTAAATATCTTCAATAGAAGCAATGAGTTGTTCGGAAGTTTCCGGAATAAAATAATGGTAGGAACGCCGTTTCTCGTAGAAGAGAGAATTATCATTCGAAGTATTTATCTGAAGTATTGCCTGATCCTTAACCTGATATAAAGATTTAAGAATATTATTATATACTTTTTCTCTTTCGGGATCCTGTATTCCTTCGGTATAATACTTTAACATCATTTTATAGGTATCTTCCAATGAGCTGAGCCGTTCCTGTAGCTGCCAATTTTGCAGATGGGATAAAAGGGCCGCCAGCAAACTGAAAGCACTGCTTAATTTTTTTTCTTGTAGTAAAGAATTTGTTTGGTCAGAATATTTTTTGATTTCCTGTTTAGTCATAAAGAATATATTGTATTTATGGAATATTGTTTCCTGTTCATACACAATAACTCAAATATTATGCCTATGAGTAGAGTAAGACAGAATGACAATATAATTATTCAGATCAGTTTGAATCTCAGTCTTAATCTTCCCGCCTCGTAATCATAACTGATAATTTTGAATTGTCCTATTTCACGGGTGTTTTCAACGTGTTGACCAATACATGCACAGGCATCGTAATCACCAATACGGACAATCCGTAATGTATCGGAAACTCCGGGAGGAAGTTTACTCATGTCGACAAATCGGGCTGCTTTTTCATGATCCATAAATTCACAGGAGATATTCAGGCATTGATTGATGATTTCATTTACCTGAGCTTCTATGGTTTTAATTTCAGCTTCGGTAGGAGCTTTTTCAAGTATATAATCACATTTTGATTTTTTCTTCTCAATGTGAGAATTCTTTGATCTCGGACACCCGAACATACGCACCATGGTTTGATTTAAGATATGTTCGGCAGTATGCATCGGTGGATACTCTTCTTTGTTATGAGCGTTGAAATTTTGTTCCTGCATGATCTTTTAGTTTTATTTATTTTTAGCTTGTTGGCTTGTTTTGCCAATATTCTTAATTCATTGCAAATATCTGAATTATAAAATTAAAACAAACTATCTTCTTAAAAGATTCGTTATTCCTAAGGAGTTATAAACTTTGCATTATTACAACTGTTTTTAAGAAAGAAAATTTATTTTTGCATAAAATATATTACAATAATATGTCTC
>JAJBTS010000031.1 GCA_020860885.1 Bacteroidales bacterium | reverse complement strand
AAACTTCTAAGCAGAACCTCCACATATCCACACAACGGTAATTCCTATCGTTCAAGGTATCGGGCCAACAATAAATATTTTTAAATATAAATGAGATTCTTTTTAAAATATTTTATATATTTGACAACACAATAGGAAGAATCACATGAAACACTTAATTTACATAGTGACCTTTATTTTCTACTCTCAGCTACAGGCTCAGTCTTATAATTTAGAACAATGCCGGGCTGACTTCCTGAGAAGCAGAGATGCTTTAACCCAACCGGTTCCTGCCCCTATTCAAGAATATTTTGATAGGGCTATCGATGAGATAGAACAAATGTTGAGAGGAGAAAAGACTTTGAGTTTCAAAAGGGCCGTTTATCTTGTGGAAAATGCTTATTACGAAGGTAAAATCAATTGGGAAGATTACAATAAGGAGATATCACGAATAAAGCCGGTTCTTGATAAAATGATTGACGACCGCAATTTGAGGCAGTATAAAACAGCGGGGAATTGGGCTATATTTACTTATATGACAGACAGTATACCCGAAAATGGATTCAATCCATACCAGTACGATTTTGAAGGTTTTATGAACGAATCGAGTAGAGAAAGCTACATGGTATCTCGACTCCTCAAAACGAAGAAAGGAAATTGCAGGGCGTTGCCCTATTTGTATAAGATATTAGCCGATGAAGTGGGTGTGGAAGCATTTATAGCCATTGCACCCATGCATTGTTATGTAAAACACAGGGACGAGCAGGGTAACTGGTGGAACCTTGAAATGACGACAGGTTCTTTTTCCCGTTCCAGTTTCATCATGGAAACATTTAACGTTTCTGAAGCCGCCATAACAAGCGGATTGTTTATGAAATCATTGTCTGACATGGAATCTGTTGCATACTGCATATACGACCTGCTGCATTATTACGAAGACAAGACCGGTAGATATTCCGATGATTTTGTCAGAAAGTGTTATGAAATTGGCCTGCAATATTATCCCAACAGTCAATTGCAAATAAGCAAGGCGAATGACTTGCAATTCCGACTAAGCAACAAAATGATTGAAAAGGGATTGAGCGGATACAGCGACTTAGTCGATTACCCGGAACTCCTGGAGGAATTTGAAATTATGAACGCCACGTTTAATTATCTTTCCGAAATTGGATATACCACAATGAGAAACGAAGACTATGAAAAAATGGTCCATGAGGTAAAAGAGAAACAGACAAAATTAAATCCGGAGAAATAATACAAAATAATGGAATGAATATGAAAAAGCTATTTTTATCTTTAAGTGCCCTAATGTTTTGTACATTCAGCACGTTTGCACAAACTCCTTATGACAACTTTGCGCCCGAACAAAGCGTAAAAGCCATCATTGAATTGCCCGAAACACAATTCAGAGTAGCAAATACGGACTCAAACAGCAAAATACGCCGTGTTGAGTTTAATAAAAACACATCGTCGTTAAACCTGTTGGATAAGAATGACAATGTAATTAAAACGGTAATGTTTGATCCGAATGAAAAAAAAGTTTTTAACTATGGATCCATTTGCTGAAAAGTATTACAATACGAGTCCGTACGCGTTTTGCTTAAATAATCCGATCCGTTTCATTGATCCGGATGGAAGGGAAGTTATAGGAGTAACGCGAAATGATGCGGCAAATGTCGTAGAAGATTTAAGGCAAATGTTCGAAGGTAATGAATTTTCCGGGTTCAGAGAGTTAATAGTGCGATCAGGAAAAAGAGCTAATGGCAAAAGATTAGCTTCCATAAGCAGTGAGGCGTTGACCGCTGCATTTGATGGTATAAACTTAACGGATGACCAACAAGCGTTGGTTGATATGACTGTAAATACAATTAATTCTGTCGACAAACATTTTATCGAATATGTACCAGAAGGTGAATTAATATCCAGTAAAGGACAAAGTGCGTTTTGGGGTAAATTAGCGGAAGGTTCTATTATGTCTGCTATAGTTAGTGCAAATGGAGGAATACCCGTTTCTTTGATAGCTGCTTTCGGAGGAGAGGGAGCAACAACACAAACATCCAGAGGAACACACTCTATTATTATAGGCAATAATCATCTCAATGGACGGGCTGTAACGACCGGACACGAACTGATTGGACATGGTCGTTCTTTGGCAGCAGGGCGAGGACATGATAATCAGCACGTTGATGCAGTCCAGACAGAAAACTTAATATTGCGAATCATGGGAATTAATTATATTAATGACGGTAGTACTCATGGACCAGGAACTATTATTCCAAACCCATCTGCTCTACCTGGATTTAGATAAATTGAATATGAGATTTTATACCTTATTAGTATCTTTTGTATTTCCCTTCTGGTTATATGCGCAAGATAATACTCAAATTACCGCTATTTACGATGAATACGAAGCCGGCAGGCGAATTGTAAAAGAAATTGTTACAGAGAATAATCTGGAAGACTCATTAAAAGGATACGCCTACGGCGGTTATTTTGTTGGTCCCTCTCTTTTTCTTATTATTAAAGAGGCAGATTCATTTTTTGAAATATATCAGGGAGAAAGAGGTAAAGGAATTTTGAATATCCATAAATTCAATTTAGAGGATAAACGCCTGAGTTCTTTGTTTTCATGGACGAGGCATGATGAGATAATATATGATGTCCAATCATCCGAATATACTGCTATTTACTATTATTTTGTTCTGTATGATGAGAATCACGATAAAAAATTAGAGTTCAATATATCGACAATGTCTGCATATAAGGATGCTGAAAAATCAAAAAAATATGGAAAAATCTTACCTTTTACAACAGAACAACAGACACTTATCTGGGAGTTATTTGGATTTTTCTAACATTTGACCTCTTCAATAGAATTTATTAATCAATCGGTTAAATCAAACCGATAAAAATAAAAAATAAAAAAACCGGCTTTCTTAATGAAAACCGGCTTTTCTTTTATCTTGAGTGGAAATATTTACTTTGCCTGAGAATCAATCTCAGTCCAATCAACATTCCTCATATCACCCGTTTTATTGAATGCGTCATGGAAGGAAAGCGCCGCTGACATATTCTGAGGTGTATGGCCCTTCTGACCCAAATTAAGATACTTCCTCAGAAGATCTTTGTATTCCGGCGCCACACACTTGTCGATAATCGTTTCAGCACGTTGTACCGGAGAAAGTCCTCTCAAATCAGCCACACCATGTTCCGTAACCAGAATTTTCACGGAATGTTCGCTGTGGTCCAGGTGAGATACCATAGGAACAATAGCCGAGATGTTTCCACCTTTAGCTGTTGAAGGAGTTGTAAAGATAGACAAATAAGAATTTCTGCAGAAATCTCCTGAACCACCTATACCATTCATCATCTTGGTTCCTACAACATGGGTTGAGTTTATATTGCCAAAAATATCTGCTTCCAAAGCTGTATTGATAGAAATTAAACCCAAACGACGAGCGATTTCCGGATTATTCGATATTTCCTGCGGACGTAATAATATTCTTTCTTTGAAGAAATCAAGATTGTTGTATACTTCTTCAAGAGCAGGAGTACTTAATGTGAGCGAACAACCGGACGCAAACTTTACATTTCCTTCTTTCATCAAGCCAATAACAGCATCCTGAATCACTTCCGTATAAATTTCAAAAGGAGGAATATCTTTATTAGCACCCATGGCACCCAATACTGCATTGGCGATATTCCCTACTCCGGACTGAACAGGAAGAAAAGAAGTCGGAATTCTACCCGCTTTGATCTCGGAAGATAAAAAGTTGGCTACGTTTTCACCGATCTTATTCGTTACTTCATCCGAAGGAGTAAACCCACCCACTTCATTGGGAAGATTCGTATCCACCACTCCTACAATCTTTTTCGGGTCTACCTGTATGTAAGGCACTCCTATTCTGTCGCTTGCAGCGTATACCGGAATTTCCCTTCTTACAGGGGGATCCGCCGGCTCGTAAATATCGTGCATCCCGGCCAGTTCTTTCGGATGATATTTATTCAGTTCTACAAATATCTGATCAGCCAAACGGGCTACAGTAGGAGCAATACCTACAGCAGAAGTTAAATATATCTTACCATCGTCTGTAATGTCGCATGCTTCCAGAATAGCAAACTTAGGCCTGGGAAGAAATCCGTAACGTAAATACTGAGGCAGTTCCGATAAATGCAAGTCGAAGTAATGAGCTCCATGGCTGTTCAATTCCGTCCGCATATCTTTATTGGATTGATAAGGAGTACGGAATTTTATAGCGTGAGCGCGGGACAAAACACCATCAATAGAATCGCCGGTAGAAGCACCTGTATAGATACCCACCTTAAAAGGATTCCCTTTGGCATGTTCTTCTTCCGCTCTTTTACCTAAAGCAACAGTAATCACCTTCGGGCAACCTGCAGCTGTAAAGCCGCTGAACCCGATTAAATCATCATTATTGATCAAACTTGCAGCCTCTTCGGCAGTCATTTTTTTATACGCCATTATGCTATGATATTAAAAAAATTTAGGTTAGTATATTTCTTTCAAAAAAACCACGCAAATATACAACAAAATTAATTTATAATAAAGAAATTAGGAAAGGAAGTTT
>JAJBTS010000330.1 GCA_020860885.1 Bacteroidales bacterium | reverse complement strand
GTATTATTGAAAGACGGAAAGAAGTATTCGGGCATATTAAAAAATGCTGATAACGATAAAATTGTGCTTACTGTCGTAAAACAAATAAAACCGGAAGGAGCGAAACGGAAAATCACAGTAGAAGAAGATCTTTCGTTTACTTATATTGAAATTAAGTTTACAAAATATATAATAAGATTCAAGTAATAGACATTATGGCTAAAAGACAAGTAGAACCAAGTATGATTGAAACATTTGCGGACTTCAAAGAAAACAAAAATGTTGACAGAACAACCTTGATCAGCGTACTGGAAGAAGCATTCAGAAATGTGATAAGCAAAATGTTTGGTTCGGATGAAAATTACGACATCATTATCAATCCTGATAAAGGAGATTTTGAGATCTGGAGAAACCGGGAGGTTGTTCCGGATGAAGAATTGGAAGATTCAAATTTACAGATTTCCCTGACTGCAGCACAAAAAATTGATCCCGACTACGAAGTAGGAGAAGAAATCACCGATGCAGTTGACTTTGCCGGATTCGGCCGACGCGCAGTTTTAAATCTTCGTCAAGCTTTAGCGTCTAAGATACTTGAATTGCAAAAAGATACACTCTACAACAAATACAAAGATCAGGTAGGTCAAATTGTTTCTGTAGAAGTTTACCAAATCTGGAAAAAAGAAGTTCTTCTATTAGATGATGAGGGAAATGAACTAATACTTCCCAAA
The DNA here is from genome assembly GCA_020860885.1 of Bacteroidales bacterium. GTDB lineage: Bacteria > Bacteroidota > Bacteroidia > Bacteroidales > Azobacteroidaceae > Azobacteroides. The sequence goes on along the minus strand of JAJBTS010000330.1, from coordinate 3,873 downwards.
TCAGAACAGATACCGGGTGACTTTTTTCGAAAAAATGAAACTAGACGAGCAGTCGTGGTAAAAGTAGATAATCAGAACAACAATTCTAAAATTATACTTTCCCGCACATCCAACTTATTTATGCAACGCTTATTTGAACTGGAAGTCCCAGAAATTCACGATGGTTTGATTACAATTAAGCGAATAGCACGTATTCCTGGAGAAAGAGCGAAAGTTGCTGTTGAATCATACGACGACCGCATTGACCCTGTAGGAGCTTGTGTCGGTATGAAAGGCGCCCGTATCCACGGTATAGTTCGTGAGTTATGCAATGAGAATATCGATGTTATTAATTACACATCGAATGTTGCATTATTTATTCAACGAGCTTTAAGCCCTGCAAAAATCTCTTCCATTAAAATTCATGAAGAAGACAAAAGAGCAGAAGTTTTCCTCCGTCCTGAAGAAGTATCTTTAGCAATCGGAAAAGGAGGATTGAATATAAAACTGGCAAGTATGCTTACAGAATACACTATTGATGTATTCCGGGATGTTGATATTGACGGAGAAGATATCTACTTAGATGAATTTTCTGATGAAATTGAGATTTGGGTTATTGAAGCTTTAAAGAACATCGGTTGCTATACTGCAAAAAATGTTCTTGCTTTGAGTCGTGATGAGCTCATTGAAAAAGCGGATCTGGAAGAAAATACTGTTGATGATCTTCTTGCAATCCTAAGTGCTGAATTTGAAGAAGAGTAAAATGTGATGATATGCTAATGTGCTAATGGACCAATGGGTAAAGCGCAAAAAAGGCATTCATAACATTGACTCATTAACCATTAACTTATTATCACATTAATTTACACTGTATGTCCATAAGATTAAATAAAGTTACAAGAAATTTGAACGTAGGGCTTTCAACTGTTGTTGAATTCCTACAAAAGAAGGGTTTTCCTACTGAGGCAAATCCTAACACGAAGATTAGTGATGAGGAGTATGAACTTCTCGTAAAAGAATTTAATAAGGATAAGAACCTGAAACTTGAATCAGAAAAAATCAGTCACGAACGTCACCATAAAGAAAAAAAGGTAAGCGTGGCAGTGGAAGGTTATGATAAACCTAAGAAAGTCGAAGAAATAAAAACTGAAATTCCTGAAGAGATTAAACCTAAAGTAGTCATTAAAGGTAAATTGGACCTGAATAATATAGGAAAAAAGGAACCTTCACCCGAAGTCATTATTGAAGAGATTCCGGAAGAAACTTCCATAACAGAAGAAGAAGTAAAAGAAATAGAAATTCCTATTCAGGAAGAACTGACGAGCAATATAGAAACTCTTGAAAGTGAAGAGGCTCTTGACGAAGATATAGATGAAGATCCCGGTATAACAACTCAGGAAGAAAATAAGACTACAGAACACGAACAAGATGATATTAATATTTATACAGAAGTGATAGAAGAAGAACCGGAAATAATTGCAGAAGAAGAGGGAGCGGAAAATCAGCAGCAAGATGAAAGTAACGTAGGAGAAGGGAAAGAGGTATTTCGTTTATCAAATCCTCGCATTGAACCTTCTATTAAAGTTACCGGAAAAATAGATTTATCTTCAATTAATCTTTCGACAAGACCGAAAAAGAAGACAAAAGAAGAGAAGAAGAAAGAAAGAGCAGAAAAAGATAAAAAAGCTGCTTTAGCTGCAGAATTGAAAAAAACCGCCACAGAAGAATCTCAAACGGAGAAAAAAGAGAAGCCTCTTATTAAAAAAGCTGATATTGAAGATGCTAAAAAGAAAAAACGCAATAGAATAAAGCGTGAAAAGATTGATATCGAAAAAGGTATCCCCCCTGCCAACAAGCAGGAAAATCAACGACTAAAGCTTCGTAAACCCGCACATAAGAATGAAGTTAGTGAAGAGGATGTACAAAAACAAATAAAAGATTTAGCCCGCCTGACAAATAAAGGACAGAAAAAAGGTGCTAAATATCGTAAAGAAAAGAGAGAAGCTGTTCGCCAGAACGAGTTATCCGAAATGGATGCACTGGATAATAAAGTGATTAAAATTACGGAATTTGTTACAGCGAACGATTTGGCAAGCATGATGAATGTACCTGTAGTACAAATTATCTCTACATGCATGTCTATCGGAATCATGGTTTCTATCAATCAGCGACTGGATGCAGAAACAATCAACATTGTGGCTGATGAATTCGGATACAAAACAGAATATGTAAGTGCTGAAGTAGCGGAGGCAATAACTGAAGAAGAAGATAAAGAAGAAGATCTTCAACCCCGTCCACCTATTGTAACAGTAATGGGACATGTAGACCATGGAAAAACTTCTTTGCTTGATAATGTTCGTAATACCAATGTGATCGCAGGAGAAGCCGGAGGTATTACTCAACATATTGGTGCGTATAATGTAAAGCTTGCTGACGGCAGGAAAATTACTTTTCTGGACACACCTGGTCACGAAGCATTTACTGCAATGCGTGCCCGCGGTGCCAGTGTAACCGATATAGCGATTATTATTGTTGCTGCTGATGATAATGTCATGCCTCAAACAATCGAAGCCATTAACCATGCTTCGGCAGCAGGAGTTCCTATGGTTTTTGCAATTAATAAAATTGATAAACCTGGAGCCAACCCTGAAAAGATCAAAGAAACTTTAGCCGGAATGAACTACCTGGTCGAAGATTGGGGGGGTAAGTATCAGTCTCAGGATGTATCGGCAAAAAAAGGTATAGGTGTTCAGGAACTACTGGAAAAAGTCTTATTAGAAGCTGAACTTCTTGACTTAAAAGCCAATCCTAATAAAAAAGCAGTAGGGTCGGTTATTGAATCTTCATTAGATAAGGGTCGTGGATATGTTGTTACCGTACTTGTTCAAAACGGAACTTTAAAACAAGGAGATGTCGTTCTTGCAGGAACTCATTTCGGTCGTGTAAAAGCTATGTTTAATGAGCGTAACCAGCGTATTACAGAGGCAGGGCCATCAGAACCCGTACTTATTCTTGGGTTGAATGGTGCTCCACAGGCCGGAGACACGATCAATGTAATGGAAACAGAACAAGAAGCTCGTGAAATTGCAACCAAACGGGAACAATTGCAAAGAGAACAAGGACTTAGAACTCAAAAATTATTAACACTCGATGATATAGGTCGCCGGATTGCTATAGGAAACTTCCAACAACTTAATATTATTGTAAAGGGAGACGTAGATGGTTCTGTGGAAGCGTTATCTGACTCGTTAATAAGGCTTTCTACTGAGCAAATACAAGTTAACGTTATCCACAAAGGAGTAGGACAAATATCTGAATCAGATGTTATCCTTGCAGCAGCTTCTGACGCAATTATAGTAGGATTCCAGGTACGTCCTTCTCAATCTGCACGAAGATTAGCGGAAAAAGAAGGGGTCGATATACGTCTTTATTCTATCATATACGACACTATCGAAGAAGTGAAAGCTGCAATGGAAGGAATGCTTTCCCCTGAAATTAAAGAAGAAATTACCGGAAACGTTGAAGTTCAGGAAATTTTCAAAATAACCAAGGTAGGAACCGTTGCTGGATGTTTGGTAAGAGAGGGTAAAATTAAACGCGGAAGTAAGATTCGCCTTATCCGTGACGGTATTGTTATCTACACTGGAGAGCTTGGTTCTCTTAAGCGTTTCAAGGAAGATGTAAAAGAAGTTGCGCAAGGATATGAATGTGGACTAAATATTCAAAATTTTAACGATATTAAAGTAGGAGATATTGTAGAAGCTTTTGAAGAAATTGAAGTAAAACAAACTTTATAATATTGTAAGTTAGAAATAAACAGTATATTATTTGACTCAATTTCAACTTTCAATTTCAACTTATAAGTAAGATGAACTGGTTAGATATAATTATAAT
>JAJBTS010000149.1 GCA_020860885.1 Bacteroidales bacterium | reverse complement strand
TTTAATAACCACTTATTAGTTACTTTATAAATAAACAAAACTTTACCGATTTTCACAAAAAAACAGTAAATTTGAAGTTGATTCGACATGTAAAGAATATTCGATAGCAGGAGTGAATCTTAAAAAACAACTACTAAGGAATCTATACACTTCCCCATTTCGATCCAGAAAAGCAATTATATGTTACACTCTTTTTAGAAATAAGGAATCATGAAAAATTTCATTTTTATTTTCAGCTTAACTTTACTTTTCATAAGCTGTAGCAGTTCTTCCTCCAAAGAAGAAAAACAATCTTTTAAAGTAATGCAATTCAATATCTGGCAGGAAGGAACTATGGTTCCTGACGGATATGAAGGAATCATTAACCAGATACTGGAAGCCGGAGCAGATTTCATCACATTAAGTGAAGTCAGGAATTACCACGATACCCGTTTTTGTGACAGAATTGTTGAATCGTTAAAGGAAAGAGGAGAAACATTCTATTCTTTTTATAGTTATGATTCGGGCCTGCTATCCCGTTATCCTATTATTGACTCCACAACTGTTTATCCGTGCCTTAACGATCACGGAAGCGCTTATCGCGCATTAATAAATATGAACGGCCAGGAGGTTGCTCTCTATACCACTCATCTGGACTATCTGAACTGCACTTATTATGATATAAAAGGATACGATGGTTCGAGTTGGCAGAAACGTCCTCCTATGACCGATATGGACTCTATTCTAACTAATAATATTTCATCCATGAGAGATGATGGTATGAAAGCAATCATTGAAATGTGCAAAGAAGACCGGGCCAATAATCGTATCGTTCTGATCGGAGGCGATTTTAATGAGCCTTCTCATCTGGACTGGATAGAAAATACCAGCAATATGTTTGACAGGCAGGGCTTGGTTGTTCCATGGACGGTTAGCTCTATGCTCGCCGGGGAAGGATATATTGATACTTACCGGGAAATTCATCCGGATCCTAAAACTCATCCGGGCATTACTTATCCGTCTGATAATGAGTTGATGCCTACAAATCGCCTGAGTTGGACACCGGAAGCCGACGAACGAGAGCGTATTGACTTTATCTACTATGCCCCTTTTCCCAGATTAAAAGCTACGGAGGCTGTAGTATGGGGACCGAATGGTTCTATAGAAAGAAATGAACGAATAAAAGAAAACACAGAAGATACATTCCTCATTGCAGATGGAGTATGGCCCAGCGACCACAAAGGTGTACTGGTTACATTTACTTTTGACTGATATTTGTCTTATATTATCTATTTTTGTAACAATGGAACAAAGTATTATATTATGAAACAAGCTCTTTCTTCTTTACTGCTTTTAGCAAGTTCTTCCTTAATGGCACAGACTCCGGAGCAGCCGAACATAATCGTGTTTTTGGTAGATGATATGGGAGTGATGGATACGCAGGTTCCTTTTTTGACGGATGGAAAAGGGAGTGCTTTACGCTACCCATTGAATGAATGGTATCGCACACCTAATATGGAGCGGATGGCCAATCAGGGAATTCGTTTTTCCACTTTCTATGCACAGAGCGTGAGTTCACCCAGCCGGGCTTCTCTTATGACCGGGCAGAATGCGACCCGGCACCGTACAACCAACTGGATCAATTCGGAAACCAATAATAAGACTCCTTTCGGACCGACAGACTGGAACTGGACAGGAATTAAAAAAACGGATATTACCTTGCCCCGCTTACTACAGCAGGCCGGATATCGGACCATTCATGTAGGGAAAGCTCATTTCGGATGTCAGGATAGCGAAGGAGAGAATCCGCAGAATATCGGATTTGATGTAAATATAGCCGGCTCTTCTATCGGGCAGCCAGGTAGTTATTACGGAGAGCATGGGTACGGACATATTCAGGGAAATAAACAGCGTGCCGTGCCCGGATTAGAGAAATATCACGGATCGGATACTTTCCTGTCGGATGCACTGACAATGGAAGCCGATGCTCAAATAACACAATCAATAGAAGAAGGAAGGCCTTTCTTTTTGTATATGGCACACTATGCCGTACATGCTCCGTTCGAACCGGATAAACGTTTTATCGGTAATTATACCGATGCCGAAAAACCCGATAACGCCAAAGCCTTTGCTACCCTGATCGAAGGGATGGATAAGTCGCTGGGAGATATAATGGACCGGCTCATTGAACTGGGAATTGCTGAAAATACCCTGATTTTCTTCTTAGGAGATAACGGATCGGATGCTCCTCTCGGAGATGAAAAGGGTCATTATTCTTCTGCACCGTTACGGGGCAAAAAAGGGACAGAATATGAGGGAGGAATGCGTGCCCCTTTTATTGTGAGCTGGGGAAAACCGGATGATAAAAACTTTTTCCAAAAGAGATTACCGGTTGAACAGAAAGGTATTCAGGAGCAGCTGGCTACCGTTATGGATATTTATCCTACGATACTCGCACTTACGGGTATAAAGAATCCGCCGGAACATGTTCTGGATGGATTTGATCTGAAAACTCAATTAACAGGGAAAACCGATAAAAATCGTCCGGAACGTTTTCTGATGCATTTTCCGCACGCACATCGGGGAAGTTATTTTACTTCTTTCCGGAATGGAAACTGGAAACTTATATATCGGTACAATCCGGAAACACCGGCTCAACCTTCTTATGAACTTTATAATCTGAATTCAGATCCTTTCGAGATAGAAGATCTGGCGGGTACGAAAAAAGAGATCCTGAAATCCATGATAAAAGAAATGTCGGCTCAATTAATAAGCGAAGGGGCGCTTTATCCCCAAGACAAGGACAATAACATTATAAAACCGATCATTCCTGAATAAACTTCTTTAAAGGAGTTTATAAAGAATTTCATTCTCCTTTTATAATATTAATCAGGCACAGAATAAACCGTATCAAACAGTTTAATCTGTGCCTAAATATTTTATTGAAGTATTTCTATTTGAAACAATAAAATTGCTTCAAAACCCACATTATCAATTATTTGTAGCCGTATCCCTGCTTGGATCATGTAAAGGACTAATTCCTCCACTGATATTGATCCACAAGCATACGCGAATACCATTTGTAACCGTAGCAGCTTCTCCGGAACCTTTTATTTCTCCATCGGAACCTACCCGGGTAGCAGCTAATGGGTCCATTCCTACACAAGGAGAACGCATCCAGTATTCGTTATTGATTGGGCCGGCAGCCTTTCTATATTGTCCCATAATAGGATCATCAGCAGCCAGATAGGTATTTACTTCATGTGCACTCGGCAAGAAGCATCTTCCCACGTTGCTGGTTTCTGTTTCAGCAACGACTTCTGAAAGTCCGGCAGTACGGGGACTTGCTTCTCTTGCAATATCCCATTTGCCTTCAATCTTAATTCTGGCCTTTTTCACATATAAATTAAGGTTCAACAGGTTGGAAGGCAAATAATTCTCAGCATCGATTCTTGCAACACAATATTTGCTCCAGTAATCACTGCTACCCCACAATCCTAAACTAGCAGATGCATAATTCGAACTCCACAAAGGATAGCGTGAAATAATGAAAATATTTTGATACGCATCCGTAGTGAGAACTACCCATTCATGGCCATCCGCAACAAATACTGTCCCTTTCGCAGGAGTACCTGAAGGCATATCGAAAGCAACTCCCGCTTCAACAGTCACTTCACAAGTTGCTGTTTTGCTATTGTCTCCTATTGCTTTGGCTGTGATAGTTGCAGTTCCGATAGCTTCTGCGGTAACAACACCCTCTGAGTTCACACTTGCAATAGCCGGATTGCTGCTAGACCATTCAACTCCATGAATGGATGCATTGGCCGGGGTTATAGTAGCAACCAAAGTTTCCGTCTTACCTTGTCGAAGATTTAAAGTAGTGGGAAGAACGGATATGCCAGCTACAGGGAATAAATTGGTTTTTACAGTAACAATACAGCTAGCTTCTAACCCATTTACAGTAGCCGCAGTAATCGTAGCAGTGCCTTCGGCAATTCCGGTAATTACGCCGTTGTCTACAGTAGCAATAGATTCGTCGCTGGACCGCCAGTAAATCCTTCTCTCTGTTGTTCTTTCAGGGAGCAATTTCACTGTAATTATTGCCGTATTGTAGGGAGCCTCCGGTGAAATTTCTACCCGTGTAGGATCCAATGTAATACTTTCCGGATAGAAAATATCAGGAACAGGATTGGTACTATCCCCTAACGAAATCTTTTGCCATACATTGTTTATCCAGATATACAGACCTTTGCCTTTCAATTGATTAACATCTGTAGCTGTTTCATTGGTATTAAAAACAACCATGCCTTCTACAGTGCCATTCGTTTCATCTAACGGAAACCATTCGGATGCTGCATTAAGTGATACCTGGGGAAATAATAAACCTTGTTGAAATCCTCGTGTCGTAGTATTTTTGAGTTCAAGTACTGCTGCAGAATGAGGATCATCCGTACTTCCAATTACGACTTGCGATTGAACACTAATAATGCTTACTAACAGAAGTAGCAAGCTCAAGAATAGAGTTTTTCTCATGAGATAAATAGTTATAATTATTAAACTTGGGTAATATGTGTTAAAACTTAGTGATGTATAGTAATAAAA
>JAJBTS010000280.1 GCA_020860885.1 Bacteroidales bacterium | reverse complement strand
AGATATTCTGTCCGGGATTGATAAAGTCAGCGAAAAACTCAATGAGGATTTTAAGGATAAAAGCCCGGTTTTTATTTGTGTATTGAACGGTGCTTTTATGTTTGCTTCCGAATTGATTGGGAAATTTAAATCTGATTGTGAAGTCACTTTTATACGTATAAAATCGTATAAAGGTACTCAACGGAATGAAAATCGATATGAGGTGCATGGATTGCTGGAAGATATTAAAGACAGACATGTAGTTATTGTAGAAGATATTATTGACACCGGATATACGATGAATGATCTTCTGCAAAAGGTCCGGGAAAAGAACCCTTTAACAATAAGAACAGCAACTTTACTGTTTAAACCCGACGCGCTAAAGATAAACATTCAGCCTGATTATGCAGTCAGGGAAATACCTAACGATTTTATCGTAGGTTTTCGGCTGGATTACGAAGGACTCGGTAGAAATTTAAGAAATATATATAAAATAAAAAGTTTGGATTGAATTCTTCTCCACAACTAAAATTAATGGTAAACAGAGGAAAAAGAAAATGTTGAATATTGTAATTTTTGGAGCTCCCGGATCAGGGAAAGGAACACAGAGTGAACGGATTATTCAAAAATACGGTTTATATCACATCTCTACAGGAGAAATTCTGAGAAGTGAGATCGAAAATAAATCCGCTCTAGGTTTAATAGCGGAAGAATACATCAGTCAAGGCCATTTAGTTCCCGATCAACTTGTGATTGACATGCTCGCTGAATTGATAGACAAAACAGCTCATAACAAAGGTTATATCTTTGATGGATTTCCCAGAACGCTTTCTCAATCTAAAGCTTTGGATGACATGTTGCGTGAACGCAATACTTCTATTGCCGCTGTATTTAGTTTATCCGTTGAAGAAGAAGAATTGATCAGCCGCTTGCTTAAAAGAGGGGAAACCTGTGGCAGATGCGACGACAATCTGGAAACCATCCAGAATCGTCTGACAGTATACAAAGAACAAACAGAGCCTCTAATTGAGTATTACAAGAAAAAAGGCAAACTCTTCAAAGTCAAAGGTCTCGGATCTATTGAAGATATTTTTGAAAGCATTACGGAAGTCATTGACAGACTTTCTTACTAATATTAAAATTCAGAAATGAGGAATAACAAATAACAAATTGCGGTACAATTCTGTTATTTATATTATTTTTCGTTTCTCATTTCTAACATCTATGTCTGAATCCAATTTTGTTGATTACATAAAAATTTATGCCCGCTCGGGAAAAGGCGGAAGAGGTTCTGCTCATTTCCGAAGAGAAAAATACATCCCTTTCGGAGGGCCCGACGGCGGTGACGGAGGAAAAGGAGGTAGTGTAATTCTCAAAGGAAACCGGAATTACTGGACTTTACTTCATCTCAAATACGAACGCCATATACTGGCCGGTCATGGTGAAAATGGTACCGGTAAATTATGTCATGGCAAAGACGGAGCTGACAAAATAATTGAAGTTCCTATTGGAACTGTAGTCTTTGACGCTGATACAGGCGAATTTATCACTGACATACAACACCACGGACAAGAGATTATCCTGTTAAAGGGAGGACGTGGCGGTAAAGGAAACAACTTCTTCAAAACGGCGACCAACCAGGCTCCTAAATATGCACAACCCGGAGATCCTTATGAAGAAAGAAGAGTTATATTGCAACTTAAATTACTGGCCGATGTCGGGCTGGTAGGATTTCCTAATGCAGGCAAATCGACTTTACTTTCTGTTGTATCTGCAGCAAAACCCAAAATAGCTAATTATCCGTTTACTACTCTTGAGCCTAGTTTAGGCATCGTTAACGTTAGAGATTCCCATTCTTTCGTAATGGCGGATATTCCTGGTATTATCGAAGGAGCCAGCGAAGGAAAAGGATTAGGATTACGCTTTTTAAGACATATCGAAAGAAATTCTTTACTTTTATTTCTTGTTCCCGCCGATGCGGATGACATCTCTAAAGAATATGAGATCCTTCTCAATGAATTGGCCCAATACAATCCGGAGTTACTGGATAAAAAACGAATATTGGCTATATCCAAGTCGGATATGCTGGATGAAGAACTGCAAGAAGCACTTACAGAAGAATTATCCGTAGATATACCTTATATATTTATCTCTGCAATTACCCACAAAGGTATAATTGCATTGAAGGATTTATTATGGAAAGAACTTAACAACCAGGAATTTCACGACATGGAAAGTATTGTTTACAGACCCATGGATATTAAAATGGTGGATGTTGATGATGATTATGATTTTTCACTTCCTGAAGAAGAACAGGAGGAAGATGACGATCTCGACTACGATGAGATAGACTGGGAAAACGAACAATAAGATATGCACCTATATCTTATAAAGGATTTATAAATTAAATCTCTTTATCCGCTAACGACTGTTATGAACCTTTCCCTTCATTTTGCTGTTTAATATTTAAATAATTTAAACTAAAAATAATATGGGACTTATATTACAAATCATCATTTCCAGCATCGCTGTCTATTTTACAGCGTGGCTTTTACCCGGGATTTCAGTGAAAAGTTTTGGCTCTGCCATACTTGTTGCTATTGTGTTAGGTATTCTGAATGCAATTGTTAAACCGATCTTACAGTTTATATCTTTTCCGATCACAATCCTTACTTTAGGGCTATTCCTACTGGTTATCAATACTGTAATTATATTATTGGCAAGTGCTATTATGGGCAGCAGCTTCCATGTAGATAATTTCTGGTGGGCTTTGCTTTTTAGTGTCATCATGAGTGTGGTTGTTAGTATAATAAATGCAGTATTGTAAACCTGACACATACAATTCTCTCTAAACCGCAATAAAGTAAGTCGTCTTTATTGCGGTTTTTATTTACCTTATATAGGTTTTTATTTGCTTCTTATCAACGATCCTTCTTAACATTCATTTGTATATTAGATTATAATTTTTACCTTTGCATCGAATATTTCACAAAACACCCAATTTAAGAGTTATCTAAGTAGAGTTAATAACAAAAAATTATTTAATTTATGAAAAATCTTTTCAAAACAATTGCCTTAATGGTTTGCATGTTTTTTACGGTTTCTGCCAGTGCACAAATAAACTGGGGTGTTAAAGGAGGGCTAAATGTTTCCAGCCTGACAGGTTATTCCGACCTTCTTGGAATGGAAGAAGATGGATCTATTGTGACTTTCGATTCAAAATATAAACCGGGCTTCCACTTAGGAGTAATGGGTCAAATCAATCTTCCCGTGCCGAACTTATTCGTTCAACCGGAACTGCTTTACTCCATGCAGGGTGTTAAACTGGAATGGGAAGTTGCTGATTATTCAGACTCAAACACCACCAACTTACATTACTTACAACTGCCTGTGTATCTGGGTTATAAAATCAATGCGGGACTTGGTTTAGATGTTGTTTTAGGCGTAGGCCCTTTCATTGGTTACGGTGTTGGAGGTGACGACGATTTCTTTGACTCCAACAAACGCTTTGACTTTGGATTCGCTGCTATGGCAGGTATTGAATTCAGCAGATTCCAGATCACTCTCGGTTATGATTTAGGTGTAATCAATACAGATGATTCCAGTAGCGATTTCTCAAGCTACAATAGAAATGCTAAAGTTTCTGTAGGATATTTCTTCTAAGAAACAAAATTATATCAGATAACCTTTCAAGAGGCTATCTAAAAAGTCAATAATCTCATTGTTTAGCCCCCCTAAAGGGGGCTATTGACATTCAATGGCTTAAGAAGTCCCCTTTAGGGGATTTAGGGGCAGAAAGTTCTTTTTGGACACCCTTCTTTTTATTTATTTCAAACCCATCAGGTGATTTACAACCAATCCGGCCAACCTTAACCCGAAAGATGCCGTTACATGCATAACCGTTCCATTGGCTTTATCAGGTATCTGATTTTGCAGTCTTTCCTCAGAAAAAACACATTGAAACTTCTTCACAGGTTTTTGGGTTTTCCTGAAATACTGTCTTAAAGCCCGCGCTAAAGGATCACCCTGAACTTTCCAGAATTCCCCAACTTTTATCTTTCCGGGATCCATTTTCAGAGCCGCACCCATAGAGGAATAAAATACAGCATCTGTTTTACAGGCCGATTGAATCAGATGCGCTTTATCTTTTACGCTATCGATGGCATCAATTATATAATCATACGTTTCCAGTTCAAATTCAGAGGATGTTTCTTCCGTATATCTTTTTTGAAGAGTTAACAGGTTGATATCCGGATTTATATCCCGAAAGCGTTGTCGTAATACCTCCACTTTCGGCTGTCCCAACGTTTTAATACTTGCAGGCAATTGCCTGTTTATATTTGATTCCATCACCACATCATCATCCACAAGAGTTAAATTTTGGAATCCGGTACGAACCAGACTTTCTACACACCAGCTACCCACTCCTCCAACTCCAAAAAGAATAATTTTTTTCTGAGTCAAAAGATGCATTAAATCCTTACCTAACAATAATTCAGCACGTTCAAACAACATATCAATCTATTATTTAACACTACAAAAATAGATCATTTTTCAGTTAAACAGCTTTTATTTAGAATATTTTATTAACTTTGCAGCCTGCTTTTTTCCGAGCACTCTTTACAAG